>JASJBF010000021.1 GCA_030066685.1 Kiloniellales bacterium
GGATGACATTAAGCCAATCCGGCTTCATGTCTGAATCCCGCTCTACTTCAACAGTTTAGAGCACGATTCAGATATGAGGTTGGTTCAACCTCATATCATCGTGCTCTAGCAACGGCCGGGCTGGCCCGCCTCACTCCGCCAGGGTCAGCATCCAGTCGTAGCCCTCGCCGACCCACTCCGCGGGGATGGAGTGGCCGCCGGGGTGGAGGCAGAGCTCGAGGCTGCGGCCGCTGGCGCAGGAAGACCAGATCTCGCAGTCGTAGCGAGGGTGGCTCTCCTGGGCGCTCGCGCCAGCCGGGCAGCGGTTGAGGGCCTGCAGGATCGTCATGCCCTCCGGGATGGGCATGGAGTTGTAGATGCCGACCTCGTCCAGGGCGACGACCCTGTCGGCGCGGCCGTGGATGTGGCGCAGGTCGACCGGGCCGCCGGGGCAGCGCTCCGGGTTGCTGCGCCAGAAGCCGCCGGCGATGGGCAGGTAGGCGCGGAACAACGCGCCGTCGTAGCAGGCCAGGTTCCAGACCAAGGAAGCGCCGCGCGAGAAGCCCGAGGCGAGGCTGCGCGCCCGGTCCAGCGGCCAGCGCCGCGCCAGGTCGGCCAGCACCCGGCGGACGTAGGCCAACTCGTCGCGCCCGCCCTCGGCCCGGCCATTGCCGATCTGGCGCCAGTAGCCGGTCTGCGCCCAGGGCGCGACGAAGAGCGCGCCGCGCCGGGTGATGCCCTCGACCAGGGCGCGGTTGCGAACCATGCCCTCGGGCGAGGAATTCCAGCCGTGGAAGAAGACCACCAGCGGCAGCGGGCTCTCGCCGTCCCAGTCCGCCGGTGCCTCGGCCAGGTAGTAGCCCTCGGAGACCACGCAGCGCTCGCCCTCGCCGCAGCCGCCTTCGGCGCGGGCGGTCGCGGGGAGGGTCAGGAGGACGAGAAGCAGGGCCACGATCGCCGTTCTCATCTCCCTCGACCTCTCTTCTGTCGGCCGTCACCCCTGCTGTCATTGCCGGGGCGCTTACGCGCTCCGGGCATGACCGAGGAGAAGGCAGCAAGCGTTAGAATCACGGGCTAGGCGGCGCTGCGGTAGGGATGGAAGACATAGTACTTCGGCCGGGTGTCCAGGCGGAGGTGGAGCCAGGCGACGCCCAGGCCCGAGGTGCTGACCCAGAGCGGACGCTCGGACAGGAGCCGGATCACGGCCTCCCCGGTCTGCCGCCACAAGGCGGCTTTCTGCCCCGCCGGCGCGGTGCGCAGGAAGGCGGCGAGGTGCGGGTAGTCCCCGGCCTCAGGCAGGGGGCGCGGCGCGACCAGCCAGGCGTCGCGGCCGAGGTTCTCGAAGGTCACGGCCTCGTCCTCCGGCGCGGCGGCGAAGGCACGCGCGAAGGCCGCCGGCTCGGCCTCGAGACGGGCCAGGGCCGGGCTGTCGATCAGCACGCATTCGAAAGCCTGCCCGAGGGTGTAGGCGGTCACCGGCGGCGTCTCCCAGAAGAAGGCCGGAAAGGGCGCCGCGGCCAGGAGGTCGGAGAAGAAGGCGTTGAAGGCCTCGTCCCGCCGCCAGTTCTCGGCGACCTCAGCGTAGGACACGGCGGTGCCCGCCCGGAGAAGCGTGACCTTGCGGGCGCGCCCGCCGTCGAAATCCTCTGTCGCCGCCTGCCAGGTCACCGGGACCTTAGGACGCGCGGATGTACTTCAGGATCAGCTCGGCGATGCGGTCCTCGCCGAGGATCGGCGGCAGGACGGTCAGCACCTTGGCGTCGCCGTCCAGCAGGTAGATGAAGCTGCCGTGGCTGTAGACCGGCGTGCCGTCGACCATCTCGTGGAGCTTCTTGGCATCGACCTGGAAGGCGGCGCGGGCAGCGGCGAGCTCGGCCTCGGTCCCGGTCAGGCCGAGCAGACGCGGGTGGATCTTCGGCAGGGCCTCGGCCAGGGCCGCGGGCGTATCGTTGACTGGATCGACGGTGATCATGATCGGCTGGAGCGCGTCCGCCTTATCGCCCAGGATGTCGAGGGCACCGGCTAGCCGCGGCAGGGCGACCGAGCAGATCGCCTCGCAGGAGGCGTAGCCGAAGAAGATCAGCATCGGCCGGCCGGCGAAGTCCGTCTCGCTGCGCCGGGCTCCGGTCTGGTCGACCAGGTCGAAGGAAGCCTCGATCTCGATGGGGAAGGGCAGCGCCGGCGTCTCCGGCAGCGGCGACCGCGCCTCTGGCGCCTGCGACTGAGCGGCGTGGGCCGCAGCCTCCTCCGGGGTCTCGTGCTCGACCCCGTCGTGCGCCGCCGCCGGACCCGCGATCAGCAGGACCGCGGCGGCGAGGAGACAAGCGCCCCACGCCAAGCAAAGGCGGCGCCTCATCGGCTCATTCCTCGAAGAGGTACTTCTTGAAGGCCTCGTCGGTCTCCAGGCCCAGGCCGAGATAGCCGTCGCGTTCGATCAGGGCGTTGACCCGCGGGTCCTTGCGGAACCAGGGGCCCTTGACCTTGGCCGCCTCGGGGTTGGCCGCGGCCCAGTCCTTGGTCCAGCGGTTGGTCTTGGACCACTCGGCCTCGCCCTTCTTCCTGATCAGCTGCACCTGGTACATCTTGGCCGGGGTGTACTCCTCCAGGCCGACCAGCAGGCCGTCGACCTCGACCTCCTGGTTGCAGTAGGGCAGCAGGTCGAGGTTCGCGCCGGTGAAGGCCGGCTGGGTGTTCTTGTTGGCCAGGACCAGGACGCCGTCCGCCGCGCGCAGCAGGCCAAGCTGGCGGCGGCCGTCGCCGCAGTTCTCCGGACAGTCGCCGGCGACCTCGCAGAAGACGTCGACCACCTTGGCCTCGAAGCGGGCCTTCTCCTGGCCCAGAAGGTTCCAGTTCTTGGCCTGGCTGCCCTCGGAGAAAGGTCCTTCGTCCTCGGCCCGGGCCGGGCCCGAGGCCGCAATCAGCGCCAGGGCGGCGACCATAATAAGCTGCTTCATGGCGGCCTCCCCTACTTCTTGGGCTTGGGAATGGCGAAGGGCGGGATGACGTCGTAGTCCTCGTGGCTGAGGTTCACGATGCCTTCGTTGGCCGTCACCTTCTCGACCACGAGGTAGTTGATGCCGTCGCGCCGGTAGAGCAGGCCGTCGGCCGTTATCAGGTTGGACTGCACCTCGAGGATGGTGTCGCCGCCGGTGACGTGGTCGTCGCCCTCGTACTTGAGGACCATGTAGACCGTACCGTCCTCGGCCAGCACGCCGACCGGGATCCCGCCGGCCGCGCACCACAGCGCACAAGTGTGGTGCGCCGAGCCGACCACGGAGTCCGGGCCGCCCATGACGCCGGAGAAATAGCACCAGGTGTCGATGACCTCGCCCTTGATCTTCACCCTCTCGCCCGTGGCGGCCGCCGCAGCGCCCGCCGGGAGTGCCATCATGGCCAGCAGCAGACCGGTGATCACGCCGCGCATGCCCCGCCTCCTCTTCGATAAGGTTCGAGCCCCGGTCAAGAGATAGCAACTTTGCGGAAGCAGCGGAAGGAAACGGGGCCGGCAAAGCACGCCGCTCACGCAGACGTGTGCGGCCTGGCGCCAAGGGCCTCCGGCAAGGGACGGCGCGCGCCTGCCCGCAGCGGCAAAGCAAAAGGCCTCGGCAAAGCGCCGAGGCCTCAGCCGTTCACGACCTGCGAAGTCCCGTCTACTCGCTGATCAGGACGCAGTCGACGGAATCGATCTTGACCTCCAGCGGCTTGCCGTTGCCGTTCATGATGCCGAAGCTCCGGACCGCATCGGTGTGCATCCCGCCCGACTTGGAGCTGTCGATCTTGCAGCGCTCCATCTTGGGCCAGGACCGGACGCTCAAGCGGTTCGCGTAGAAGGACGCGCCGCTGTCCGGATCGGTCAGGCTGAAACGATAGACGGCCCGGATGATGGCTTCCGCGGAAGCGGGCCCTGCCGACACCACCAGGACGCCAAAACCCATAACCAGCAGGGCACAGAATGCCTTTACGCTCTTCACGATCACCCCCTGTGACGAGTTAGTGTCTAAAAAGTTTGGCAGAGCAAACAACTGGAGGTCAAGAGTTCGAGCTGTTGTACAACCGTCTTGTTCGGAGCCCGATAGAGGCTTCGTAGCGATGGAGTATCGAAGCGCTACACCATGAGGTCGAAGTTGCCCGCGAGCACGCGGTCGAGGCGGCCACTGCGCCAGTCGCGCCGGGCATCGCGGACCAGGGGCGTCGGCTTCTCGCGGTAGCGGCGGACCACTGTCAAGTCGCCCTCGCCCGCCCCCTGCAAGCACTCCTGCGCCTGGCGCAAGAGCGCACGGCGGTCTTCCGGCGGCGGACCGAGCGCTTGCGGCGCCACGCGGACATGAACGCCGACGCGCTCGAAGTTGCGCGGGCGTTCGGCAGGCCATTCGAAGAGATGAAGCCCGTGCTCGCCCGCCAGGAGGCTGTGGGCGCCGAAGCCCATGACCGCATAGACCTTGCGGAATGCGGGCTTGCTCTCTTCCTCGAGGCATTCCAGGCAGGTGAAGCGCATGCGGCGCGCGGTGGCCCAGGCCTCGTACATCGCCGCAAGCTTGCCGGCGAAGTCCCGACACGACGACCAGTCCTGCGTGCCGTCTGCGCTGGCCTCGACCATGAGAAAAGCCTCGGCGGGCCGCGCTTCCAGAATGTCGCGGCAGGCCTCGTCCAGCAGAAAGAGGTTCTGGGCCAGGACGCCGACCATGTTGGCCGGCACCTGGCCCCGGGGCGCATTGCCCTCCAGGCGCCGCAGCAATGAGCCGGCGCGGCGGCAGCCGGCCTGCACGCGGTCCAGGTATTCGGCCAGGCCGAGAGTCGCGAAGCGCTCGGGCAAGGACCAAAAATCCGGGCGCTCCATCTCCGCCATTGCGGTGTCCTTACGTGCCTGCCAGTCGGCCGAGGTCAGGATCGCGTCCAGCAACTCGTAGGCCTGGCGCAGGGCGGCGAGCTCCTCGGCCTTGCCTCGGGGGTCGAGCAGGATCGCCCGCGGGCTCAGTCGGGCCGGCGCCGCCTCGGCGGCCACATCCCCCTCGTCCTCCGGCGCCGGCGCCGGCGCGTCGGGATCGACGAAGGTCACCTCGAGCCGGTCCTCGCCGGACGAGACGAAGAGGAACTGGTCGCCCTCAGGAGCCTGGTGCCGGACGATGGTCACCGCCAGCGGCGAGAGCAGGTAGCGTTCGATCGCCCGCTTCAGCGGCCGCGCGCCGAGGTCGGGGGTAAAGCCCTTCTCCAGGAGGAACTCGATCGCGGTCTCGTCCCACTCCACGGCCCAGCTGCGGTAGCGCAGGCCGCGCCGCTGGAAGGCCGTGACCAGCTCCTTCTGAAGGATCTCGCGCATCAGCTCGCGGCTCAGCGGGCGGAAGACGACAACGCGGTCGAGGCGGTTGATGAACTCGCGCCGGAACTCACGGCCGACGGCGCGGCGCACCTCGCCGACGTCGAAGCCCGGATTGCCGGCACCGAAGCCCAGCGAGACGCCGGTCGGAATCCGCGCACCGAGATTCGAGGTCAGGATGATGATGGCGTGGCGGAAGTCGGCGACCTTGCCATCGCGGTCAGTGATCCGCGCGTCGTCAAAGACCTGAAGAAAGGTGTCCCAGACTTTGGGATGGGCCTTTTCGAACTCGTCCAGTAGGAGGATGGAGAAGGGCTGGCGCCGGATCTGGTCGGCCAGGGAAAGGCTGTGCTCCTTCTCCGACTGGCCGATCAGACGGTCCAGGCTGTCCGGGGTCTGGAACTCGCTCATGTCCATCCGGATCATCCGTCTCGGATCACCGAAGAGCCATTCGGCCAAAGTCTTGGCGAGCTCGGTCTTGCCGGTGCCGGTCGGCCCGGCGAAGAGGAAGACGCCGACCGGCCGGGTCGGGTCGGTGACTCCGGCCTTCAGCATCGCCACCCGTTCGACGAGGCAGTCGACGGCCTCGTCCTGGCCCATGACCTGGCCGGCCAGGAAGTCCTTGAGCCCGTCGAGGTCGAGGCCGCGGCGGTGGTCGAGCAGGCCGATCTGCAGGCCAGTCTGCCCGGCCAGGGTCGCGAGGACATCGTCCAGGCTCAGCCTCGGTCGCGCCTCGCCCGAGCCCCCCCGCAGCCGGTGCAGGGTCGCGTCCAGCAGGCCCAGGAGGTTGCCGGGCGCCGCCCGGTCGCCGAGGTACTGTTGGGTCAGGTCCCAGGCCTGAGTCACCAGTTCGGGATCCTCGGCCTCGACCTCCCGCTCCATCCAGAGCCGCCCGAGCGCCAGCGTGTCCGCCGGCGGCAGAGGCTGGACACGTAGCGCCGCCAGCGCGGTTACCGCCTTGGGCTGCTGCTGAAGCAGCCTCTCCAGGGCTGCGGGCTGGGTCTCGCCGACGATCTTCAGCTCGCCCTGGTCGATCAGTGGCAGGATCGCGTCGAGCGCCCCGGTCGGGCTGTACTTGTGGCGGCCCGAGACTGCGAGGGTGTGGAACTCCGGGATGAACCAGACGACGCGCCGGTCGCCGCGGAGCTGGGCGATGACCTCCTTCAGGCGCTCTTCGAACTGGCCGATGTAGATCTGACCGGCAACCAAGTCGTTGTGCCCCGAGGTGAAGATCACCCAGCCCTTCTCGTGCAGCCGGCTCGCCAGCTTGCGCAGGATCGTGGTCTTGCCGACCCCGGCCTCGCCGACGATCAGGCAGGACTGCGGCCGCTCGGCGAGCAGCGCCGCCTCGAGCTGTTCGACGGCATCGCGCAGCTGATCGTGCTCCAGGATCCCGGCCGCCGCCCTGCTGTCGGCCTCGTCCCAGATCTGCCCGGCCGAACGCAGCAGGCCCTGGTCGACCTGGCGCGCACGCCAGGTCTTGTAGTTTTCCAGCAGTGATGCCGCAAAGGGCGCATCGAGGCTCTCCAGGAACTGCTCGAGCGTCGCGCGGTCGTCGCCGTCGAGCTTGGCCCGGACGCCGTCGAAGCCGGGCGCCTCGCCGGCCTCGATCCGCTCCGCGCAGAAGTCCGTGATGAAGCCGCGGGACAAGCGATAGTCGAGATAGCCCGCGGTGCGGACCAGGACCTCGCCGACCAGCGGTCGCGTGCTCGGGGTCCGCCGGGCCAGGTAGCGCAGGGCGAAGTACTGCGGCCAGGCCGCGATGGTTCCGATGCAGCCGAGCACCAGGGCCTGCTGCCCGCCGGCATCCTCACGCCGGGTCATGGCCTCCAGCGCCATCGAGGACAGGATGGCGTTGTCGCCGGTGACGTAGGTCCCGAGGCCGGTCACCGGGATTTCAGGCGCGCAGAGCAGGCGGACGCCCGCTTCGAAGTCGGCGTTGCTCTCGAGCAGGTCCGTGGGATGCGCCGAGGCCCGGTAGAAGTCGGCCAGGCGGGACGCGATGTCGTAGATCTCCGACCCGGGCGCCGATGCTTCGCCGTCCTCGTCCTCTGCCTTGGCGGAGCCCTCTGCGGCCTTCGTGGCCTCGGCCTTGCCGCTTTGACGCGCGGCGACGTGCCTGGCGAGGAAGAGCAACAGCATCGCGACGCCGATGAGGATCGCTGCGAGATAGTCCACTGGTCTTCCCCTGCCGTCCCACCCGCGCCGCCCGGCGGCATCGATGCTCCCTTCGTCGGAGCCCTGAGTCGGCGGCGCCGGGCCCGCCGTCCCTGGCAACGCCTGAGGGGTTCTAGTCCAGCGGGGTCCGGGAGGAAAGCCTGCCGCAGCAGGGTACTAACGCTTCTTCTTCGCGAAGTCGGTCGCATCCTTGGCAATGGCTGGAAGAACATCCGCCTCGACATCCCGTTGCCAGGTTGCACCGGGGCCTGTAGTGCTGGCGGGCGGGCTGCGATCCCACGCGGCGCGCTGGGCGATCCGGAGCCGAGATGGACCTGGACTGGCTGCAGACACCGCTGCGGAGCCTCCTGCTGCTCCAGAAGGACGTGCAGCAGGCCTTGGGTGGCGCCTTCAAGGACGCGACCGCCAGCGACGACGGCGTGCAGTCCGCCATCCTGGTCCTTGTCGCCCTGGTCTTCGGGATGCTGCACGCGATCGGGCCGGGTCACGGCAAGTCGGTCATGGTGGCCTACTTCGTCGGTCAGGCGGCGCCGCTGCGCCAGGGCCTGACGGCGAGCGTCAAGCTGATCGCCGTCCACGTCGGCTCGGCGGTGCTGCTGGTGCTCGCGGCGGTCACCCTGCTCGAGGTCTCCTTCGGCCTGCGCCCCGCCGACTTCCCGCTCGTGCGCCAGGTCAGCTATGCCGGCGTCGCCATCCTGGGCCTGTTTCTGCTGGTCCAGGCCTTGCGCGGCGCGCCCGGCAAGAGCCACGCCAGGGGCGGCGGCCTGCTGCCCTATGTTGTGGGCCTGTCGCCCTGCCCGCTGACCACGATCATGATGCTGGCGGCGGTCGGCACCGGGGCCATCGCCCTGGGTCTCGTCGTATCGGTCGCCATGGCGCTGGGCATGGTGGTGACGGTCAGCGCCTTCGCGCTCCTGGCGATCCTGGCGCGGCGCTGGATCCTGGCCGCCTTCGAGCATCACCAGGCGCGGATCCTGCGGATCGCGCGCGGCTTCGAGGTCTTCGGCGCCCTGGCCGTGACGGCGCTCGGCCTGCTGCTGCTCGCCGGGGAACTCGCCTGAGATGGCGAGCGCCGGGCTCTCACCCTTTGCGGAGCCAAACTTCCGAAGGCTCTTCGCGGCCCAGGTCACGGCCCTGATCGGCACCGGGCTGTCGACGGTCGCGCTGGCGTTGCTCGCCTACGACCTCGCCGGCGGCCAGGCCGGCCGGGTGCTCGGCACCGCCCTCGCCCTCAAGATGGTCGCCTACGTCCTGGTCGCCCCGCTCGTCGGCGGCCTCGCGCACCGCCTGCCGCGGCGGGCGCTCCTGGTCTCGCTCGACCTCGCCCGCGCCGGGCTGATCGCCTGCCTGCCCTTCGTCACCGAGGTCTGGCAGGTCTTCGCGCTGATCTTCCTCATCAACGCCTGCTCGGCCGGCTTCACGCCGAGCTTCCAGGCGACGATCCCCGACCTGCTGCCCGAGGAGGCGCGCTACACCCGCGCGCTTTCGCTCTCGCGCCTGGCCTACGACCTCGAGGCCCTGCTCAGCCCAAGCCTCGCGGCGGCCGCGCTCCTGGTGCTCAGCTACGACGCGCTCTTCGGGTTGAACGCACTCACCTTCCTGGTCTCCGCCGGACTGATCCTTTCCGCCGGCCTGCCGGCGCCGAAACCGCGCGAGCGCGCCGCGGGCTTCCTCGCCGAGGTCAGCTTCGGCAGCCGCGCCTTCCTGGCGACCCCGCGCCTGCGCGCCCTGCTCGCGCTCTACATGTCGGTGGCACTGGCGGGCGCGATGGTGATCGTGAACTCCGTGGTCTACGTGCGCGAGATCCTGGGCGGCGGCGAGACCGAGACCGCCCTCGCCTTCGCCGCCTCGGGCGCCGGCTCGATGATCGTTGCGCTGCTGCTGCCGCGCTGGCTCGACCGCCATCCCGATCGGCCGGCCCTGCTCATCGGCGGCGCGCTGCTCGCGGCCGGCCTGCTCCTCGGCGCGCTCGGACCCGGCTACCTACTGCTGCTGCCGTTGTGGTTCCTGCTCGGCGCCGGCGCGTCGCTGGTGCAGACCCCGGCCGGCCGCCTGATCCGCCGCTCCTGCCGCGAGGCCGACCGCCCCGCCCTCTTCTCGGCCCAGTTCGCCCTGTCCCACGCCTGCTGGCTGGTCGCCTATCCCCTGGCCGGCTGGCTCGGGGGGCCCGAAGGCCTCACCGTCGCCTTCCTCCTGCTGGGACTGTTGGCCGCCGTCTCGACGGCCCTGGCCTGGGGCCTCTGGCCTGGACGCGACCCCGCCCGGCTGCGCCACCGCCACGCCGCCCAGGACCACGCGCACCTGCACGTGCACGACGCGCATCACCAGCACGCCCACGAGGGTTGGGAGGGCCCGGAGCCCCACAGCCATCCGCACCACCATGACGAGGTCGAGCACGCCCACGACTTCGTCATCGACGACCACCACTGGCGCTGGCCGCGGGCGTCTTAGCTCTTCGATATCAACTGCACTGCAGAACCACGCGGGCGGCCTCGAACCGTCGCGCGATCAGATCCTCGCGCCGGATCCAGACATAGAGGTTGCCCGAATCCCCCCACATCATGTCGGCCTTGTCGTCGGAACCGATTTGAGTGATCAGGATCCACTCGCTGGCCGTAGCGCGTACCGCCGCCGCGTCCTGAGCGCGAAAGGCGTCGGCGTTGCCGCAATAGTACCCCGCGCTGACCAGAGCGCACTCGGTCTGCATGTCGCCTTGGATCGGTACCGGCCAGCCGCCGACGAGGTGGAAGTTCCAGAGAGACTCCGCGCCATCCTCGGGGTCGATCACCTCCCACCACCAGTCGTAGTAGAGGTCGCGGAGCCCGTCGGTCAGCTCGAGGTCCCGGAAGACCGCGGATCCAACTGGAAGAGGCATCAGACAAGCCTGCCCCTGGCAGGACAACGGCGCGATCGGCTGATAGCGATCCAGTGCGGCAAGCTCCTGTGGAAAGTCGCGCCGGGCCAGCCCCTCCGTACCTTGGTCGTGAAAGTGAACGACCCATCCGGCACTGTCGGCCGGATCGAACCCCCAAGGCATCTCGAGAACATCGTAGAAGACCGAAAGCAGACCCCACTTCGGGAAGTCCGGGTCGAGCGGCCCCCTGGACCACATTTCCGCGAAGTCGATCTGACAAAGAAACTGCAGAGGAAAGGGACCCTCGACGACCTTCATCATCTGGGCATAGTCGTCGCGGAAGGTCTGGCATTGCTCGGCCGTGGCCCAACTCCAGCGGCTATCGGGCGCTTCCGATTCCTCCCGGTAGCGCGCAACCCGCTTTTCGGCATCCGCATAGGTCGGCCGAAGGGGCCAGCTCGTCTCGGCTGGCAGATCCGGACGCCCGCCGAACTTGGTCGCACCGAGGGCGATCTCTGCCTCGTCTTCGACCTTTCGCGTCTCCAGCCAAACACCAGGCCTTGCGAGGGCCGCAAGCCGCCGCGCCAAGTCCTCCGGGAATCCCCTGGCAGGCGGCTCGAGACGGAAGAAGGCGGCGGCCCGCTGCGCCCATGAACCTGCATCCCCGGACGCCTTGGGCGCGGCGGCGCGCAAAGAATCAGCAATCTCGTCTTCGGACTTGAACACCTGGTCTCTCGAAGGATTGATGTCTGTGGATTTCGACGGCCATCCGCCGCTAGATCACCTCGTCCTCGCGGGAGTCGGTTTCGCCGTAGCGTTTCATGATCGCCGGGCGGGTGCCTTCGTAGAGCTTGCCGAGGCCTTGGGCGACCTTGGCGTTCTCGCGCTCAAAGAGGCTGTTGCCCTGGAGGTCGCTCTCGACCAGGAAGGGGCCGAAATTCTCGACGTCGAGCACCCACAGGGCCTGGGCGATGCCGAGCTCCTCCAGCCAGTGGGCGGCGACGATCTTCCTGATGCCGCGGCCGAGCAAGGCGCCGGTGCCGTAGCCGACCGTCGTGAGATAGACGGCGCCGTTGGGCACGAACTTCTCCCGGTAATCCCGGGGCGACATGCCGCCCTTGCCGATGATCACCTTGCAGCCCGAGATCTCGAACCAGCGGTCGAGCCACTGGGTGAAGCGGAAGGAGGCCGTGGCGGTCACCGCGCCCATCTCGTAGCTGCCGTCGGGATGCACCGTCGCGGCCGGCGAGCAGTGGAAGTTGACGTTGCCCAGCTCGGCCAGGTCGGCCGGCAGGCCCGCGCCCTCTGCAATGGCCTTCTTGTAGACGCCCTCGCGGCCGGTGAAGACCCGGCCGTCGAGGTAGACCACGGTGCCGATCTCCAGGCCCTTGAGGTCGGCCGTTGCGACCGGCGCCTTCAGCCGGACTGTCTTGAGGCTTCCACCGGTGCTGTCCATTCCACCGTTTCCCGCCGCATGTAAGGGGTGAACCAGCCCGGGTCCCTGCGGCCCTCGACCCGGCCGTCGGCCCCAACCCGCGCCGTCGCCCGGCGCGAGGAGAGGCAGAACATGTGCACCGACATCGGCATCCCGCCGGTGTGGCAGTAGCCCGCCTCGATGTGGCAGTCGACCACCATGTTGCTGCCGACGAAGCCCATGGCGCCCATGCCGATGCCGTTGCCCAGCGCCTTCAGCTCGTCTTCCAGCTCGGCGATCTTCGGATCGGGGTTGCGGTCGCCGACGATGCGCAGGCAGGCGGCCTGCTTGCCGAGGACCATGCAGGTGTCCTTGGAGCCGCCGAGCCCGATACCGACGATCGCGGGCTGGCAGGCCAGGCCGCGCTTGCCGAAGGCGATCAGGGTGTCGAGGTAGAAGCGCTTGATGCCCTCGATGCCGTCGCCCGGGAAGAGCATGCGGTAGTCGCTGCCGAAGAGCCCGCCCTTGTGGACCGTGGTCAGCTCGATCCAGTCGGCCTCCGGGTGGAAGCTGTACTCGATCTCCGGCGCGTTGATCCCGCAGTTGTTGTTGTGGTCGGTCCGCCAGAGCGGATGGACCCGGTTGGGCCGCAGCGGCACGGCGGTCGTTGCCCGGGCCGTCGCGCGGCGCAGGGCCGCCTCCAGGGCGACCGGGCCGCCTTCGATGCGCGCCTCGTTGCCGATCTTGACGTACCAGCGCGGCACCCCTGTGTCGGCGCACATGGCGCGGCGGTCCTCTTTCGCAGCCTCGTAGTTCTCCAGCATGGCGCGCAGGACGAAGGCCGAGAGCTCGCCGCTCTCGCTCACCGCCGCCGCGCGGATTCCGGCCAGGTAGTCCTCGGGAATCTCGATCGCGGCCTTGGCCATCAGTTCCTCGGCCGTGCGCTCCAGCGCCGAGAGGGGAATCATGGTTTTACTCCGCTGCCGCCGCGTCCTTCAGCAGGGTCTCGCCCGGCCGGACGCGGGTGAATTCAACGGCTTCTTCCTCGATCTTCAACTCACCACTCACTTGCCGCACCAGGGTGAAGCGCGAGGTCTCGAGGTCGCCGGCCGCCGGAAAGTCCTCCCGGTAGTGCGCGCCGCGGGAGTCCTGTCGCTGCAGGGCCGCCAGGGCCATGACCCGGCTGACCTCGATCAGGCTGCGCAGGTTGAGCCAGTCCTGCCAGGTTAGATTGAAGGCCAGATCCATGTCGGGCAAGCCGGTCCCGAGCAGCTCCGACTCCAGCGCTTTCAAACCGGCAATGGCGCGGGTCAGGCCCTCGGCCGTGCGGATCACGCCAACGTCGTCCCACATCAGGTCGAGCAGGCGCAGGCGCAGGGCGTTGAGGTCGCCGGGGGCCGGCCCGAAGGCTTGCCGCGCCCGGGCCACCTCGGCCTCGATCACCGCCTCATCCGGCGCCCGGTGGCCCGGGTTGGCCGCGATCCAGCGCGGCAGGACATCGCCCGCGACGCCGCCGAAGACCGTGGAGTTGGCGACGCCGTTGCCGCCCAGGCGGTTGGCACCGTGCACGCCGCCGGCATCCTCGCCGGCGACGAAGAGGCCGGGCAAGGCCGTGCCGGTATCGGTCTCGCAGACCACGCCGCCCATGAAATAGTGCGCCGTCGGCACCACCTCGACCGATCCTTCGGCGAGGTCGAAACCGCAGTCGGCACAGCGCTCGACCATGCCCTTGAACTGCTTGCGGACGTTCTCCGGCCCGAGGTGCGCCATGCGCAGGTGGACGCCGCCGTTCCGGGTCGTGCGGCCGGCGCGCATTTCTTCGGTGATGGCGCGGCTGACGATGTCGCGGGTTGCCCGCTCGGCCTGGGGATGGCTCTCCAGGAAGCGCTCGCCCGCGCCGTTCAGGAGATGGCCGCCAGCGCCGCGCAAGCCCTCCTCCAGCACGGTGCCGGTCATGCGGGTGTCGAGCCCGGCGAGCAGGCCGGTGGGGTGGAACTGCACCATCTCCATGTCGCGCAGGGCGAGGCCGGCGCGCAGGGCCATGGCCAGGCCGTCCATGGACTTGTCGCCCGAGGGCGTGTGGTAGCGGTACATGGTCGGCCCGCCGCCGGTCGCCAGCAGTACCGCCTGGGCCTCGACGAAGCGGAAGGCGCCGCTGCGTATGTCGAGCATCAGCACGCCCGAGAGCGCCGAGCCCTCGCGGTCGGGCACCAGGGCCAGGGCGCGGTGCTCCTCCAGCCGGGCGATGGGCCGGGCCCAGACCTGCTCCATCAGGCGGTTGATGATCTCGATGCCGGTCAGGTCCCCCTTGTGCACCGTGCGGTCGAAGGACTGCCCGGCGAAGGCCTTGCCGTGCAGGCTTCCGTCGGGGTTGCGATCGAAGAAGCAGCCGATTTCGTTCTCCAGCTCGCGGACCCGCTCCGGCGCGGTCGCGCAGAGGGTCCAGGCCAGCTCCTGGTGCGGCAGCCACTTGCCGCCCTCGATGGTGTCCATGAAGTGGCGCTCGACGGAATCGCCGGGGTGCAGCGAGACGTTGTAGCCGCCCTGGACCATGCGGGTGCAGCCGGACTTGCCCAGCAGGCCCTTGGTGGCGACGGTCACCGAGAGCGCGGGCGCGGCCGCCTTGGCGTGCAGGGCGGCGAAGAGCCCGGCGCCGCCGCTGCCCAGGATCAGGATGTCGGTTCTTAAGCGCTCGACTTGAGACATGCCTAGAATACCCTGAAAAGAAACGCGAAGGCGACCAGAAGCGAGGCGCCCGCGGCGAGCGAGGCCAGGGTCTTCTGTCCCTCGCGCCAGGCGAAGTTTTCCAGCACCAGCAGCCTGAGTCCGCCCAGCAGGTGAACGGTCAGCAGGAAGACGAGGCCCATCTCGGCCGCCTTGACCAGGGGATTTTCGGTCCAGGCCAGGGCCCTGTCGAGCCCGGCCTCGCCCGCCAGGCTCTCGCCCAAGAGCAGGAAGTGCAGCGGCAGAAAGGCCGCCAGGGCCAGCCCGGAGAGCCGGTGCAGCAGCGCGGCACGCCAGAGCGTCTGCCGTCGCGGCGCGGTCATGCCAGCACCACGGCGTAGACCGCCCGCGCGCCCAGGCCGGCCAGGACTAGGGCGAAGAGCAGGGCTGCGAGGTCCAGCGCCCACCCCTTCAGCAGCGTCCACTCGCCGAGAACCGTGCGCAGCCCGATCGCCGCGTGGACCGACGCCGCCGCGACGAAAAGGCCGTAGAACAGGCCCCAGAAGAGGCTGCCCCGGGTGCGGGCGAGGATCTCGGCGGCGGTCAGGCCAGCGTCGACGGCGTAGAGGATGGTGCCCAGGTGCACCAGGATCAGCGGCAGCATGACCGCCGCCGAGATCCGCTGCGCCAGGTAGAGCCGCAGGCTCACGGCCGTCCCCGCAGGGCGCGCAGGGCCGTCGTGCGCTTGAGCCCGGCGATCGAGGCCGTGGGGTTCAAGGCCTTGGGGCAGTAGGCCGTGCAGCTCTGGTGGCTGTGGCAGGCGTGGCAGCCGCCGGCCGCGGAGACGGCGTCCAGGCGCAGCCCGGTCTCGGCGTCCCGCGTGTCCTTGACCAGGGTCCAGGCCCGGTTCAGGGCCGCCGGGCCGAGATAGTCGGCGTTCCAGCGCACGGTGTCGCAGGCGGCGTAGCAGACCCCGCAGTTGATGCACTCGATCCCGGCATCCACGGCGCGGCGCTCGGGCGTGTCCGGCGGCAGGACCTCAATCGCGTCCTCGCGCGTCTTGCGGCCGGCGAAGCGGCCCTTGGCCTGCTGCCACTTCTCGAAGAAGGCGGTCATGTCGCAGACCAGGTCCTTGATCACCGGCAGGTTGCCGAGCGGCGCGATCTCCAGCCGGCCGGCCTCCTCGACCTTGGCGACGTGGCTGCGACAGGTCCAGCGCGGCGCCCCGTTGACGGTCATCGCGCAGGACCCGCACATCCCGACCCGGCAGGCGAAGCGGTAGGCCAGGGTCGGGTCCAGATTCCGCTGCACCCAGGTCACCACGTCCAGCACCGTCTGGCTCTCCTGCCGCGGCACGGCGTATTCACGAAACCCGCCGTCGGCCCGGCCGCGCCAGATGGAGACCGTCAGATCCCTGCCCGCCTGCGCCATCCCGCAACTCCACTCAAAGCCAAGCGGCACGCCACCCCCGGCTCCCTCTTCTGTCATGCCCGGACCTTGTCCGGGCATCCATCGCGCCGCCGGCACCATGGATTGCCGGGTCAAGCCCGGCAATGACAGCGGAGGACGCAACTCAGCCGAGACAGCATAGATCTGCGAGATCGAGAGCAAAAACGATTCTCGACACTCACCGGGCGGGCCGCCCATGCCAAGGCATCGGAGCTTTGCTTCCGTCTACAGCGATGATTGCTTTTCAGCGGCCTTCACGGGCAGTCTCAGCCCACTGAAGGGTCCCGCGGCCGGCCACGGCCTGCGGGGCCAGAGGAGAGGACGGCGCCATGAAGATCGGATTCATCGGGCTCGGCAACGTCGGCGGCAAGCTGGCCGGGAGCCTGCTGCGCAACGGATTCGACCTGACCTTGCGGGACCTGGACCGGGATCGGGCGGCCGCGTTGCTCGAGCGCGGGGCCCGTTGGGGCGACTCGCCCAAGGCCATGGCCGAGGCCTGCGACCTGGTGATCACCTGCCTGCCCAGCCCGGCGGCCTCCGCCGCGGTGATGGAAGCCGAGGACGGCGTCCTCGCGGGGCTCTCGGCGGGCAAGATCTGGGCCGAGATGTCGACGACGGACGAGGCCGAGGTCAAGCGCCTCGGCGCCCTGGTCGAAGCCAGGGGCGCGGCGCCGATCGACTGCCCGGTCTCGGGCGGCTGCCACCGCGCGGCAACCGGCAACATCTCGATCTTCGCCGGCTGCGAGCGGGCCGCCTTCGAGGCCGCGCTGCCGGCGCTCAAGGCCATGGGCCGGCGGATCCTGCACACCGGCCCGCTGGGCTCGGCCTCGGTGCTCAAGGTGGTCACCAACTACCTGGCGACCGCCAACCTGGTCACCCTCTGCGAGGCCCTGGTCACCTCGAAGCTGGCCGGCATGGACCTGAACACCACCTTCGAGGCGATCCGGATCTCCTCCGGCACCTCCTTCGTGCACGAGACCGAGAGCCAGGTGATCCTCAACGGCAGCCGGGACATCAACTTCACCATGGACCTGGTGGTCAAGGACATGAGCCTGTTCCAGGCCGTGGCCGAGCGCGCCGGGGTCCCTTTGGAGATCGCCCCGCTGCTGCTCGAGATCTTCCGGGACGGCCTGGACCGCTACGGCGGCCGGGAGTGGTCGCCGAACATCGTGCGGCGCCTGGAGGAAGCCTGCGGCGTCGAGATCCTGGCCCCGGGCTTCCCGCCGGAAATGACCGACGACGAGCCCGAGGCGCCGGGCCGCGAGGTGATCCCGACCGGCGCCGAGGCGTCTCCGGGGGGCGAAGCGCCGTAACCCAAGGACCGTCGTCCTAGATTCCCGGCCGGAATGGCCGGGCCGGCCGCCGGGACACAGTTTTGTCCCAGGAGGTTCCGAGATTTGCTCCAGGACAAGCGCCGAGACGGCGATATCTTGGAAGGTCATATGGACACCCCAAGTCCGAGATTCGCTTAGACGATGACCTCGTGGCTCAGCATTGGCGCCCTCGCGCTCGTCGCGCTCAGCGCCCTCCTGCTCATCCTGGTCGGCCGACGCCGGGTCCGGGCCGAAGGCGCGCGCGAGGATCACCGGGCCTTCCGCGACCGGCTGCGCGAGATCGAGCGGGAGGTCGACTGGACTCTCAGCAGCGGGTCCGAGGTCGAGGCCACCCTGGTCGATATCAAGCGCCGCCTGCTGCTCGCCGCCCGCAGCGAGGGGAGCCTGATCGGTAGCGCGGCCCGGGGCCTGACCCGGCCCAGCCGTGCCTGCTTCCTGGCCCTGATTCCCGGGATCGCGCTGGGGACCGCCCTCGCCCTCAGCGATGCCGAAGCGCCGGCGCCCCTGGCCGAGGCCGGGAGCCTGGAAAGCCCGGACGCGAGCGGCATCGAGAGCGTCGAAACCCTGGTCGTGCACCTGGCCGCCCGGCTCCAGGCGAAGCCGGAGGACGTCGCGGGCTGGCGCAAGCTTGGCTGGTCCTACGCCAACCTTGGCCGCTACCAGGACGCCGCCTGGGCCTACGGCAAGGCCGCGGCCCTGCAGCAGGACTCGGCGGCCTTCCACTCGGCCTACGGCGAAGCGACCGTGCTCGCGGCGGAAGGCAGGGTGACCGCCGAGGCGCTCAGGATCTTCGAGACCGCGCTGGCCCTGGATTCGGCGGAGCCGCGGGCTCGCTTCTACCTCGGCCTGGCGCAGCACCAGGCGGGCAACAAGATCGAGGCGCTGGCGATCTGGAGCAGCATCATCGAGGACGCGGCGCCGGCGGCCGCCTGGCTGCCCGACCTGCATTCCCGGCGCGCCGCCCTGGCCAAGGAGCTCGGCGTCACCGAGTCCGAGGCCGTTCCGGCCATCGCCGATGCGGTGGCCGAGCCGGCCGACGATCCCGTCGAAGGCCTGGGCGACAGCTAGATCAAACTGCGCACAATTGGACTGAATTGAGCGCAGATAATTCGATCTATTCCACATAGATGGAGCAGCTTATCTGCGTTCGAATGAACGCAGATAAGCTGCTCTGGGCCGCCACCCCGGAACGATCACGAGCGACCGGAGTGTCTGAGGGTCAGGAACTGCGAGTGACCCGGCCGATGGCTTCGACCCGGACCTTGGCCACTCCTTGCTTGAGCATGCCCAGACGGCTCGCCGCAGCCTTGGAGAGATCGATGATCCGGCCGCGGGCGAAGGGGCCGCGGTCGTTGATGGTCACCACCACGCTGCGCCCGTTCCGGACGTGGGTCACCCGGACCTGGGTCCCGAAGGGCAGGCTGGGATGGGCGGCGGTCAAGGCGTTCATGTTGAAGCGCGCGCCGCTCGCGGTCTTGCGGCCCTGGAAGCCGGGGCCGTACCAGGAGGCCACTCCGACCCGGTCGTAGTCCGGCACCTCTCCCGGCGCGTAGCGCACCTCCTCGCGCCCGCCGGCGCAGGCGGCCAGGCCCAGAACCAGGACGATCGCCAGGAACGGATTTCGCAAGGCACCCCTCCTCCGGCTGCGCGGGATCCGCAGGTCGGGCGGAACTATAGCGCCCGTCCGGCACCCTCGGTGTGGCAAATCGGAGGCCGGGCCCGCGGCTGCGGGGGACCGGGGCGCTGCCGACCGGGCCAGTCTGCCCGGCCGGCCTTGCGCAAAGGTTACCGGCGCGCCTCAGTGGGTCAGGATCTGGCTCAGGAAGAGCTTGGTGCGGTCGGACTGCGGGTTGTTGAAGAACTCGTCCGGCCGGTTCTGCTCGATGATCTCGCCCTCGTCCATGAAGATCACCCGGTCGGCGACGGTCTTGGCGAAGCCCATCTCGTGGGTCACGCAGAGCATGGTCATGCCGCTCTCGGCCAGCTGGATCATGGTGTCGAGCACCTCCTTGATCATCTCCGGGTCCAGGGCCGAGGTCGGCTCGTCGAAGAGCATGATCTTGGGGTTCATGCAGAGCGAGCGGGCGATGGCGACGCGCTGCTGCTGGCCGCCCGAGAGCTGGCCCGGGTACTTCTTCGCCTGCTCGGGGATCTTGACCCGGGTCAGCATTTCCATGGCCGCTTCGTCCGCCTCCCCCTTCGGGGTCTTGCGGACCCAGATCGGCGCCAGGGTGCAGTTCTCCAGCACGGTCAGGTGCGGGAAGAGATTGAAGTGCTGAAACACCATGCCGACCTCGCTGCGGATCGCGTCGATCTGCTTGACGTCGTTGGTCAGCTCCACCCCGTCTACGACAATCTGGCCGCGCTGGTGCTCCTCCAGGCGGTTGATGCAGCGGATCAAGGTCGACTTGCCGGAGCCGGAGGGACCGCAGATCACGATCCGCTCGCCCCGGTTCACCGTCAGGTTGATGTCCTTGAGGACGTGGAACTCGCCGTACCACTTGTGGACCTCGATCATCTGGATCGCGATCTCCTCGGACATGCTGGTCTGTAAGGGGCTGGCCTGCGCCGCTTCTGACATTTTCCGCGTCTCCCCGTCGTTCTTGCCTTTGTCTCTGAGCGGCCTGCGCTCAGCGCTTGTGACCGGTCTCCAGCTTGCGCTCCATGTACATGGAGTAGCGCGACATGCCGAAGCAGAAGACCCAGAAACCGACCCCCGCCACGACGTAGCCCTCGACCGCGAAGCCGAGCCAGTCCGGGTTGGTCGCCGCCAGCTGGACCACGCCCAGCAGGTCGAAGAGGCCGATGATCAAGACCAGGGTGGTGTCCTTGAACAGGCCGATGAAGGTGTTGACGATGCCCGGGATCACCAGCTTCAGGGCCTGAGGCAGGACGATGAAGCCCATCACCTTGGGATAGCTGAGCCCCAATGCCTGGGCCGCCTCGTACTGGCCCTTGGGAATCGCCTGCAGGCCGCCGCGGACGACCTCGGCCATGTAGGCGGCCGAGAACATCGCCACCCCGATCAGGGCGCGCAGCAGCTTGTCGAAGTTCACCCCCTCGGGCATGAACAGCGGGAACATCACCGAGGCCATGAAGAGCACGGAGATCAGCGGTACGCCGCGCCAGAGCTCGATGAAGGCCACGCAGATCGCCCGGATGATCGGCATCTTGGAGCGCCGGCCCAGGGCCAGCACGATGCCGATCGGCAGCGAGGCGACGATCCCGACCTCGGCGATCACCAGGGTGACCAGGAGGCCGCCCCAGCGCGAGGTCTCGACCGCTTCCAACCCGAAGGCCCCGCCGTAGAGCAGGATGAAGGCGAGGATCGGGTAGGGCACCAGGAGGAAGATCCCTGTCCACTTCTTAAAGGGCACGCCGGGAATCATCAGAGCGGCCAGACCGACGAACTGGATGATGAAGGTCAGGTTGACCCGCCACAGCTCCTCCACCGGATAGCGCCCGTAGACGAAGACCTTCGACCAAACCCGGGCGAAGACCCAGCAGGCGCCCTCGCGCGAGCAGTCCTCGCGGGTCTCGCCCGACCAGTCGGCGCTGAAGATCATCCAGTCCAGCGCCGGCACCACGAGCAGGTAGATCAGGTAGACGGCGAAGATCGTCAGCGCCCAGTCGAGCGGGGTGGCGAAGAGGTTGTGCCGGAGCCAGCCGATCAGACCGACCTCGGAGGCGGGCGGCGGCAGATCGGGGTGCGAGCCGGGCGTGTAGTCTTGCGTGGTGTCAGCCATGGCTCAGCGCTCCACCAATGCGATCTTCTTGTTGTACCAGTTCATGAACAGCGAGATCAGCAGGCTGACCGTCAGGTAGAAGGCCATGGTGAGGCCGATGATCTCGACCGCCTGGCCGGTCTGCATCAGGACCGTGCCGGCGAAGACCAGGACGATCTCCGGGTAGGCGATCGCGGCGCCCAGGGAGGAGTTCTTGGTCAGGTTCAGGTACTGGCTGGTCAGGGGCGGCACGATGACCCGCAGGGCCTGGGGGATTACCACCAGGCGCAGGGTCAGCCCGGGGCGCAGGCCCAGGGCGTAGGAGGCCTCGGTCTGGCCGTGGCTGACCGCCAGGATCCCGGCGCGCACGATCTCGCCGATGAAGGCCGCCGTGTACATCGACAGCGCCACCAGCATGGCGACGAACTCGGGCTGGATCCGCAGGCCGCCGACGAAGTTGAAGCCCCTGAGCTCGGCGTACTCCCAGGACAGCGGGAAGCCGGTTACCAGGAAGGCCAGCAGCGGCAGGCCGAACACCATGCCGAGCGTTGCCTTGAAGACGGGGAACTGCTCGCCGGTCGCCACCTGGCGCTTCTTCGCCCAGCGCGCCAGCACCACCGAGCCCACCACCGCGACGAGGAAGCCGATCACAACCAGGGAGAAGCCGGATTCGAACAGCGGCCGCGGCATGTAGAGCCCGCGGTTGTTCAGGAAGAAGGAGTCCCAGGCGTTGAGGCTCTGGCGCGGACCCGGCACCGAGCGCAGCACCGCGAAGTACCAGAAGAAGATCTGCAGCAGCAGCGGCACGTTGCGGACGATCTCGATGTAGACCGCCGCCAGCCGGCTGATCAGCCAGTTGTGCGAGAGCCGCGCGACTCCGAGCAGGAATCCCAGGATGGTCGCCAGGATGACGCCGAAGGCGGAGACCAGAAGCGTGTTGATGATCGACACCACCATCGCCCGCCAATAAGGCGACTCGGCGTTGTAATCGATCAGGGTCTGGCCGATGTCGAAGCCGGCAGTCTTGGTGAGGAATCCGAAGCCCGAGGAAATTCCGCGGGCCTCCATGTTCGCGATGGTGTTGTTGACGAGATAGGCGCCGAACGCGATGACGCCACCGAGCACCAGCACCTGATAGATCACCGCGCGGAAGCGCGGGTCGTTCCATATCACCGGCTTAGCCGGGGGTAACCCCTCTTGGGCCTGAACGGCCATGGCGCTGCCTCCCTGTTACGGCTGTGCCATGTTGGCCAAAGGGTTCGAGCATGCCCGGGCCCCCGCCCGGACATGCTCTACCCGTTTCTTGTTTCTTGCTCCGCTTTGGGCGGAGGTTCCTCAGCGCACCGGCATCGCGTACTGCAGGCCGCCGTCCTTCCACAGCGCGTTCAAGCCGCGCTCGAGCTTGAGCGGCGTGTTCGGCCCAACGTTGCGGTCAAAGCTTTCGCCGTAGTTGCCGACCTGCTTGATGACGTTGTAGGCCCACTCGTTCGGCAGGCCGAGGCTCTTGCCCATCTCGCCCTCGACGCCCAACAGCCGCTTGATGTTCGGGTTGTTGCTCGACTTCATCTCGTCGACGTTGGCCGAGGTCACGCCGAGTTCTTCGGCTTCGACCATCGCGAACAGGGTCCAGCGCACCACGTCGCCCCAGGCGTTGTCGCCGTGGCGCACGACCGGACCGAGCGGCTCCTTGGAGATGATCTCGGGCAGGATCACGTGGGCATTCGGATCCTTCAGCTTGATCCGCTGGGCCGCCAGGCCGGAGGCGTCGGTGGTGTAGACGTCGCAGCGGCCGGCGTCGTAGGCGGCGACGACCTCGTCGGCCTTCTCGAAGACCACCGGCTTGTAGTCCATGTTGTTGGCGCGGAAGAAGTCGGCCATGTTCAGCTCGGTCGTGGTGCCGATGTTGACGCAGACGGACGCGCCGGCCAGCTCCTTGGCGCTCTTCACGCCGAGGTCGCTGCGCACCATGAAGCCCTGGCCGTCGTAATAATTGACCCCGACGAAATCGAGGCCCAGCGAGGTGTCGCGGACCAGGGTCCAGGTGGTGTTGCGCGGCAGGACGTCGATCTCGCCCGACTGCAGGGCGGTGAAGCGCTCCTTCGCGGACAGCGGCGTGTACTTGACCTTGTTGGCGTCGCCGAAGATCGCGGCAGCCACGCCGCGGCACACGTCGACATCGAGGCCGGTCCAGTTGCCGGCGGTATCCGGGTTGGAGAAGCCCGGCAGGCCCTGGCTCACGCCGCACTGCACGAAGCCCTTGCCCCTGACGTCGTCGAGAGTGCCGGCGGAGGCCGCCGTCGAGAGACCAACAGCCGCAGCCGCAGCGAACAGAGCTTTGACGAATTTCATCAGATTGACCTTCCCTGTTGAACCGAAATCCTTGTCGGCGGGATGTCACCGCCTTGGGGACGAGCCGGATCCTTCGCGTCGGCCCATCCCCCGATGGCGCTCCCACAGTGACGGAAGATGTATCATTCGATCGGGAAAGGCAACAGCCGCAAGACCCAGGCTTTCCCTGGGGTCTTAACGCTTTTGTTAACCCAAGGCTGAAGAGACTCCCTCCTTTTGCCAGCGTCGCGGCAGGACTCCGGCGCCGGTTTGGCGGCGCTGCGGCCCCGATCGGGTCGGCGCCGTCTCGCGCGCCCTTTGAAACAGCTTCGCCTTGCTGGCATAACTGGCCCGGCAGAGCCCGCCAAGCGAAGGAGCCGCCGCACGTGGCCAAGAAGGACCGGACCGACAAGGACCTCAAGCCGGACACCCTGCTGTCGCACCTGGGCCGCGATCCGGCCCGCTTCGGCGGCGCGGTCAACACGCCGGTGTTCCGCTGCTCCACCGTCCTGACCGAGGGCATGGAGCAGTGGGAGCGCGGCCGGCAGCGCCGCTTCGAGAAGAACCAGTTCGTCTACGGCCGGCTCGGCACGCCGACGACCTTCTCGCTGGAGGACGCCCTGGCCGGCCTCGAGGGCGGCTACGGTACGGTGCTCGCGTCTTCCGGCCTGGCGGCCATCGCCTGCGCCCTGCTGGCCTTCGCCGAGGCCGGCGGCCACATCCTGGTGACCGACAGCGCCTACGAGCCGACCCGCCGCTTCTGCGACGGGCTGCTCGCCCGCTTCGGGGTCGAGACCGAGTACTACGATCCCCTGATCGGCGCCGGGATCGAAGCCCTCCTGCGGCCCGAGACCAAGGCGGTGTTCTGCGAATCCCCGGGTTCGCTGACCTTCGAAGTCCAGGACCTGCCGGCGATCGCCGCGGCGGCCAAGGCCGAGGGCGTGCCGGTCCTGATCGACAACACCTGGGCGACCCCGCTGTTCCTCAAGCCCTTCGATCTGGGCCTCGACGTCTCGATCCAGGCGGCGACCAAGTACGTCGTCGGCCATTCCGACGCCATGCTGGGGTCGATCACGGCGGCCGACGAGGCCCTCTACTGGCAGATCCGCAAGACGGTCTATGCCCTGGGCAATGCCGCCGGCCCGGACGACGCCTACCTCGGCCTGCGCGGCCTGCGGACGCTGTCGGTCCGGCTCGAGCGGCACCAGGAGAACGGCCTGGAGGTCGCCCGCTGGCTCCAGACCCGGCCCGAGGTCCACCAGGTGCTGCATCCGGCCCTGCCCGACGCACCGGGACACGCGCTCTGGCAGCGCGACTTCACCGGCGCCAGCGGGCTGTTCAGCGTCGTCCTGGCGGCGGACTATCCGCGGGCCGCCCTGGCCGCGATGGTCGACGGGCTCGAGCTTTTCGGCATCGGGGCCAGCTGGGGCGGCTACGAGAGCCTGGTCATCCCGGGCCATCCCGAGCGGACCCGGACGGCGACCGCCTGGGAGGCCCCGGGGGCGCTCCTGCGCTTCCACATCGGCCTGGAGGACCCGGAGGACCTGATCGCCGACCTGGAGGCCGGCTTCGCCCGCCTCACCGCCCGCGCCGCCGCCGAGTGACGTCCGCGCCCTTCGGGCGCGATCGAGGAAGACCGACATGAGCCAAGAGCCCGAAGCGCTGCCCCGGAGCCTGGAAGAGGCCATCGCCTTCGATTCGGACGGCCTGGTGCCGGCGATCGCCCGGCAGCACGACAGCGGCGAGGTCCTGATGATGGCCTGGATGAGCCGGGAGTCCCTGGCCGCGACCCTGGCGAGCGGCCAGGTCACCTACTGGTCGCGCAGCCGCAAGGGCCTGTGGCGCAAAGGCGAGCGCTCGGGCCAGACCCAGGTCCTCAAGCGGCTGCTGATCGACTGCGACGGCGACACCCTGCTGCTGGAGGTGGATCAGGCCGGCGTCGCGTGCCATACGGGACGGCGCAGCTGTTTCTACCGGGCCCTCGACGGCGCGGCCCTGGTCGAGGTGCTGCCGGTCACGGCGGACCCGGCGCGGCTCTACGGCGCGGGCCGGCCGGAGGGAAGCGAATCCTGAACCTGGACGGCGGTCGTGGGAGGACAGGACAGAATGGCTTTGCGCCGCGTTCCGGCCGGGCTCGCCGGCGCTCTGCTGGGGCTGCTGCTGACCACCGCCCCGGCATGGGCCGAGCCCGAGACCGTCACCCTCTTCGCCGCCGCCAGCACCACCGACGCCGTCGCCGAGATCGCCGAGCTCTACGCGGCCGAGACCGGCAACCCGGTCCGGCCGGTCTTCGCCGCCTCCTCGACCCTGGCCCGGCAGATCGTCCAGGGTGCGCCGGCCGACCTCTACCTCTCCGCCAATCCCCGCTGGATGGACCATCTGGCGGAACGGGGCCTGGTCGAGCCCGGGTCTCGCCTCGACCTGCTCGGCAACGCCCTGGTCCTGATCGCGCCCCTGGACTCCGGGGCCGAGGTCGAGATCGCGGCGGGCTTCGACCTGGCGGGCCTGCTCGACGGCCGGCCCCTGGCCCTGGCCGATCCGGACCACGTGCCAGCGGGGCTTTACGCCAAGGCGGCCCTGACCCGCCTGGGGGTCTGGACCCGGGTCAAGGGGCGGATCGCCTATGCCGCCCACGTCCGCGCCGCCCTGGCCCTGGTCGACCGAGGCGAGGCCGCGGCCGGCATCGTCTATGCGACCGACGCCGCCATCGCCCGAAAGGTCAGGGTCCTGGACCGCTTTCCGGCCGAGAGCCATCCGCCGATCCGCTATCCCCTGGCCATGATCGCCGGCCGGCGCCGCGCCGCGGTCGAGGCCTTCCACGACTTCCTGCAGGGGCCCGCCGCTGCCGGGCGCTTCCGCGCGCGCGGCTTCACCCGGCCGGCCGCCGGTTCCTGACCCGGGCCTCGTGAGCTGGATACGCGCGCGCCGATGCTGACGCCCTTCGAAACCGAGGCCCTGGGCCTCAGCCTGCGGGTCGCCTTCTGGAGCGTCACCCTGAGCCTGCCGCTCGGCCTGCTCGCCGCCTGGGCCCTGGCGCGCTGGCAGTTCTACGGCAAGACCCTGCTGAACGGCCTGATCCACCTGCCCCTGGTGCTGCCGCCCGTGGTCGTGGGCTACGGCCTGCTGGTGCTCTTCGGACGCAAGGGCCCCCTTGGCGCCTGGCTCTACGAGACCCTCGGCATCACCCTCGCCTTCACCTGGCGTGGCGCCGCCCTGGCCGCCGCGGTCATGGCCTTTCCCCTGATGGTCCGCGCCATGCGGTTGTCGCTCGAGGCCGTGGACCGGCGCCTGGAGGCGGCGGCGCGGACCCTGGGCGCCGGGCCTGTCAACGTCTTCCTCACCGTCACCCTGCCGCTGATGGCGCCCGGGATCCTGGCCGGGGCGATCCTCGCCTTCGCCCGCAGCCTGGGCGAGTTCGGCGCCACCATCACCTTCGTCTCCAACATCCCGGGGGAGACCCGCACCCTGCCGATCGCGCTCTACACCCTGATCCAGACCCCCGACGGCGAGGCCGGCGCCCTGCGCCTGGCCCTGATCTCGGTGGCCGTCGCGTTGATCGCCCTGGCCGCCTCCGAGGTCATCGCCCGGCGGCTGACGCGCACGGCCTGAAGCCCGGGACGATGCTGGAGATCGACGTCACCAAGGCCTTCGGCGGCTTCGCCCTGGACGCCCAGGTGCACTGCGAGGCCCGGGGCGTGACCGCCCTCTTCGGCCGCTCCGGCGCCGGCAAGACCTCGCTGGTGAACCTGCTGGCCGGCCTGAGCCGGCCCGACCGCGGGCGCATCGCCGTGGCCGGCTCGGTCCTCTTCGACTCCGCCGCCGGCATCGACCTGCCGCCGGAGCGCCGGCGCCTGGGCTACGTCTTCCAGGAGGGCCGCCTCTTCCCGCACCTCTCCGTGAAGGGCAACCTGAGCTACGGCCTGCGCCGGGTGCCGGCGGCCGAGCGGGTCATCGGCCTGGAGCAGATCGTCGGGCTGCTGGGCATCGCCGGGCTGCTCGAGCGCCGGCCGCGCGACCTCTCGGGCGGCGAGAAGCAGCGGGTCGCCCTGGGCCGCGCCCTGCTCGCCAATCCGCGGCTGCTGCTGATGGACGAGCCGCTCTCGGCCCTCGACCAGGCCCGCAAGGACGAGGTCCTGCCCTTCATCGAGCGCCTGCGCGACGAGCTCGAGGTGCCGATCGTCTACGTCACCCACGCCATGGAGGAGATCGTCCGCCTGGCCGATACCCTGGTCCTGATGTCCGAGGGCAAGGTGGTCGCGGTCGGGCCGCTCGAAGAGGTGACCGGCCGCCTAGACCTGCGCCCGCTGACCGGCCGCTACGAGGCCGGCGCGGTGTTGCGCGCGAAGGTCGCCGGCCAGGACCTCGCCTTCGGCCTGACCGAGCTGGCCTTCAAGGGCGGCCGCCTGCGGGTACCGCACCTGAAGCTGCCCCTGGGGACCGAGCTCAGGGTCCGGATCCGGGCCCGCGACGTGGCCCTGGCCCGGAGCGCGCCGGCGGACGTCAGCTTCCTCAACGTCCTGCCGGCCCGGGTCGAGGAGATCGGCAGCGAGGAAGGCCCGCTGCGCGACGTCAAGCTCGCCCTGGGCGGCGAGACGCTCTGGGCCCGGATCACGGCGCGCTCCTGCCACGAGCTCCAGCTGGCGCCGGCGGCCGAGGTCTTCGCCCTGATCAAGGCGGTCGCCCTCGACCGCCACAGCCTGGGGCGCCGCGCCAGCCGCAGCCGCTTCCTGGAGGGCTGAGCCCAACTCTCCAGGCGCGGACCCCTATTCTCGCCGCTCCCAGACCAGCTCGACCCGGCGGTTCTCGGCCCGCCCGGTCTCCGTCCTGTTGCTCGCCAGCGGCGCGGCGTAGCCGACGCCGACAGAGCGGAGCCGGGCCGGCGAGATCTTCTTCTCCGTCTCCAGGTACGCGATCACGGCCCGGGCCCGGCGCTCCGACAGGGCCAGGTTGTCGCCGTAGCCGGCCCGGGTGTCGGTGTGCCCGACGACGAGGTAGCGGTCCGTGGATTGGCCGCGCCGCGCGCGCGGCGGGGACCGCGGGCGACGGAAGGGGCTCGAACTTCGGCTCTCGGACCGCTATCTCTGTGCCATGACCGAGCCGGACCCGACGCAAGACGCCCTTGCCAAGCTGGCGCCCCTCAATGATTGGATCGTGACCGCCGGCCTCGCGGGCGAAGAGGGCGGCGCGCTGATCGAGGGCTACTGCCGGCGCCTCTGCCAGGCCGGGGTGCCGCTGGACCGCTGCGCGGTCGGCGTCGACACCCTGCACCCCGTGCTGCTCGGCAGCAACTTCATCTGGTCGGCGCAAGCGGGGATCTCGCGGCGCGACTACGAGCGCAGCGAGGCCGAGACCGCCGACGAGCTTTGGCTACAGAGTCCCTTCTACTATTTGGCCGAGCGCAAGGAGGCGCGGCTGCGCCTCAAGCCCGGCGGCGTCCAGGACGCCGGCCTGCCGAACTTTCCGATCCTCGCGGAGCTCGAGGCGGCGGGCACGACAGACTACCTGGTCCTGCTGACTCCGCTCTCCGGGGAGGAGGCGATCGGCGACTTCGACACGCTCTACTCCTCTTGGACGACGCAGCATCCCGAAGGCTTCTCGACCGGCCAGCTCGCGATCATCGAGGGCTCCCTGCCGACGCTCTGCCTGGCCCTCAAGTCGGCCCTGACCCGCGGGATCACCGAGACCCTGATGCAGACCTACCTGGGCCAGGACGCCGGCCGGCGGGTGCTGAGCGGCAAAATCGAGCGCGGCACCGCCGAGGCCATCGAGGCGGTGCTCTGGTACAGCGACCTGCGCGGCTTCACCCGGATCGCCGACACCGCGCCGAGCGAGACCCTGCTGCGCCTGCTCAACGACTACGCTGCCTGCGTGGTCGAGACCCTGCACGCCCACGACGGCCAGGTCCTGAAATTCGTCGGCGACGGCATCCTGGCGATCTTCAAGCTGGACGACTCCCGCGCCGCCGGCGCACGCGCCCTCGACGCCGCGGAGGCGCTGCTGGCGCGCGTCGACGCGCTCAACACAGATCGCGGCGCGGCCGGGCTGCCGAGCAGCGACATCTACCTGGCGCTGCACCTCGGCGAGGTGCTCTACGGCAACATCGGCAGCCTTGAGCGCCTCGACTTCACGGTCGTCGGCCCGGCGGTCAACGAGGTCAGCCGGATCGAGGGGCTCTGCCGGAACCTGGACCAGCGGGTGCTGGTCTCCTCGGACTTCGCCGCCGGCGCTCCGGCGGCGCGGTCCCGGCTGGTCTCACTGGGACGCTACGCCCTGCGCGGCGTCTCCGAGCCGCAGGAGCTCTTCACCCTGGAGCCGCGCTGAGCGGCCTCACTTCGCTTCCGGCTTTTCCAGGATCAGGGCGAAGATCCGGTGGTCGACGGCCAGGGGATCCTCCGGGAAATGCCGCGCGAGCTCGGCCGCCAGCTCGGCGTCGAAACGCGCCAGGGTCTGCGGGTCCATGACCGGAGCGACCCGCGCGCTGGCTCGGACCCGCCCGCACCAGGCCTCCCGGCCGTAGCCGAGCGCCTCGCTGTAGGCGAAGGCCTCGTAGTCGGCAAAGCCGGCCGCGACGAGCGCGCCGAGCCATTTCGGGAACTCGAAGGTGTAGCGGCCGGCGGGCCGCCGGGGCGAGAGCCGGTCGATCACCCGCGCCGTCACGTCGACGACGTTGCCCGGCCTCCCCTGCCAGTCCAGATGGGCGATCAGAAGCCGCCCACCCGGCCTGAGCAGCCGGAAGGCCTCCCGCGCCGCCGCCGCCCGGTCGAACCAGTGCCAAGCGGTGCCGGCGGCGACGACATCGAAGCCCGCCGAGGCCAGCCCGGTGTCCTCGGCCCGGCCCAGGCGATAGGCGACCTCGAGGCCCGCCGCCTCAGAGGCCGCCCGGGCCTCGGCCAGCAGGGCCTCGGAGCGGTCCAGGCCGGTCACCCGGGCGCCAGCGGCGGCGAAGGCCTGCGCCAGGAGCCCGGTCCCGGTCCCGAGGTCGAGGACCGCCTGACCCGGGGTGCCGATCCGATAGTCCGAGAGCCGCGAGAAGAAGCTGGGCGGAAAGCCCTGGCGGAAGCGCGCGTAGTCGGCCGCCGCCTTGCCGAAATCAGCCATCGCTCCGCTCCCGAAGCGGCAGCCTCGGAACGCTCTGGCCGCAGCGGCGTCGCACCTGACCACGGCGAAAGGCGCCGAAGGGCTGTCGTGCGCTCAAGGACGTCCGGCCCTGTGGCGGAAACATTAAGCCTGTGGCGGAAATACAACAAATGCAGGATTTCTGTGACAAGTCCAACATAGTTAATAACAAGTTACCCGATCTGCGCTACATATACCCTCGGTTGGCTGCAGGCGTGCGATGGAGACCAACTGGGGGAGAACGATGAGCACGACTGAACAGCTCATAGAGAAGGCAGCGGCCGTCGTGGCCGGCGTTTTTCTTGTCTGGGCTTTACTCGAGCAGACGTCGCTGTTCAGCGCCTACGCGCTGTTCTGACGAAGACCGCACGATCCTGGCGCCAGCCCGGAGCTTGCGAGCCAATTTGCAATTCCAATGCGTAGCCGGCCGCGCCGCAGGTTGTAATCAGCCTGCGACGGCCGGTAACGCATAGATCGCAATCGCCAAGAAATGGCAGACGCTGCCGCCGATCACGAAGAGATGCCAGATCGCGTGATTGAAGGGCAGGCTGCGCCAGAGGAAGAATACGACCCCCGCCGTGTAGGCGAAACCGCCGGACAGCAATAGCCAGGCGCCGCCGGTCCCCAGGCTGTCGAAGATCGTGTCGCTCCAGGGGAAGCCGAGCCAGCCCATACCCAGGAACACGGGGATGAGACCCCAGTGCAGGCGGCCGAACCAGAGCCGGACCCCGATCCCAATCAGGGCCATGCTCCAGATCACACCGAAGAGGACCCAACCCAGCGGCTTCGGGAAAGCCAGCAGGGTAATCGGCGTGTAGGTCCCGGCGATCAGCAGAAAGATCGCGCAGTGGTCGGCGGCCAGAAAGATCGACTTGGCCGCCCGATGCCAGGTGCCGTGATAGAGCGCGGAGGACAGGTAGGTCAGAAACAGGGTGGCGCCGTAGATTGCCGAGGTCACGATCGCCCAGACGCTGCCGGTGAAGGCGGCCAGAACCACGATCAACGCCAAGGCCGCCGCGGAGAGCACGGCCCCGATGCCATGGGTCACGGCATTGGCCAGCTCCTCGTAGAGGCTCTCCCCGTCCCGCTCGATCGCGCTGCGCAAGTCCCGGTCCACCCGTTTCAAACGTCACCTCCCTGCTGAGGATCACACGATAGCCAGGGCCGGCCCGGGGTGCCAGTGCCGTCTTGATGATCAATTCGTGAACCGCTGCGCCAGGCTCAGGGAGGCAAAAAGATCCATAAATTTGAATAAATAATTCGCCCTTTCTAAGTGATCAATTTAACTGAGCAATAGAAAAAGCGACAATATACCTAGAGCCTCGACTGGGGTTTCGAAAACAAAGTTCCCACCGTGGCAGCGAAAAAACACGACATAGACTTAGACGCGCGGGAGAGGCTCGCCCTCCGGTTTCGTTCGGCGGAGGCGATCCTGGACATCTGCCTGGTCGCGGCAATCTGTCTGGCCCTGCTGTTGGTGACCTGGGTGGTGACTCAGGGCACATAATCCGGGGCGAGCGGGCCGTGCCGCCCGCCCGTCCCCTTCCGGGCGCGACCTACTTCGGCTTGGCCGCAACCGGCTTGCCGCCGGCCGGAGCGCTTCTCACCGGCTTGCCGTTGTCGCGCACGATCCGCCCTTCGTAGTCGTAGACGAAGCTGGCGCTCTCGAAGAAGCTGAAGGGAACCTCGAGGCCGATCTCGCGGGCCTTCAGGAAGTTGATGGCGATGTCCGGCGGCGACACGATCCCGACCGGCAGGTCGCCGACCTCCACCCGCTCCTGCAGCACGTCGGCGCCGTAGATCGCCGCAAGGTGGGCGTTGCTCTCGAAGCTGACGCCGATCGAGAGCACGGCGCTGTTCGGCCCGGGCATGACGACGTCAGGCACGACGCTGAGGACCGGGACCCGGTCCGCGTTCTCGTTGATCGTCGCGATCTCGCGGAACACCACCGTGCTTCCGGTGATCCAGAAGGCGCTATTGCTGAGCGTCGGGTCGTTCTTGCGCATGACCGCGACCGCTTTGGCGACCAGAGTCTCGAGCTCCTCGGCAGCCCCTTCGGGCGTCTCGACGGCAAGCTCCTGGACCCGGATCCCGAGGCGCTCGGCATAGCGCTTCATCGGCTTGGCCTGGGTCTCGACGGCGCTGACGTTCTTGCTGTTGACCAGGATGCCGAGGTTCTTGAGATCGGGCTTCAGCTCCTTGACGTAGGCCATCTGGACTTCGATCGGCATGTTGAGCGAGGTGAAGGCGAAGTTGGAGCCGGTGCCGACCTCGTAGCTGGGCGCCTGCCCCAGCACCACCGGGTCCTTCGAGCAGACCGAGACGATCGGGATCTCCCCGCCGCGGTAGTTGTCCCACAGCCAGGCGGTGGTTTCCGAGCCCATCGAGAAGACCAGGCGATAGCCCCGCTCCTCGGCGATCTTGAGCCCGCGCTTGCCTCGCCCGTGGTCCTTGCCGAAGTTGTAGAGCAGGAACTCCGCGTTGATTTCCTTCTCCTCGAAGACGTCGAGGATCTTGTTCATCGCGATGTCGTAGGCCGAGGAGGGCCGCGGGAAGATGACCATGACCGGCAGGACCGGTCCGGTGACATCCGGCTGCTTCTTGCGGATCAGGACCTGGCTGTCGTCGTCCTCGACCTCGACGAAGTTCCAGGCGCGAAGGCTCTGCTCGGAAGGCGTGAACCAGGTCTCATAGGCCGGCTCCGCCCGCGCGGACAGGCTGCAGACAGCGACCAGAAGAAAGGCCGAAAGGAAGGCTGCGGCGCTCGACAGCCGCTTCGTTGCGAGAGGCATCATCATCTTGCGATCTCCCTGGAAGCAGTCCCCCCCGGGCCGGGCAGGGACGGCAGCGCGAAGAGGATCCCGAAGGCCAGCACGGCGCTGCCCAGCCAGAGCAGCACCTGGGTCCCCTGCCCGCCGATCAGGAACAACTGCGCCACAATCATGGGACCGGCGATATGTCCCAGGCGCTCGAGGAAACGATAGGTGGCGGTCAGCGAGCTGGCCCCGACCCTCGCGGCCAGCCGCGAATCCGCGACATGGGTCACCACCGGCGCGTTGATCAGGCCGTGAGCGATCCCGATCGTCGCCACGCCGACGACCAGGACCGGCGTGACCAGCGCGGAGTCGCCGCCGGCCGCGCCGGGCGGCAGCCAGCCGATCACGCCGATCAGGAACAGGCCGGCGCCGCTGACGACCGCGCCGAAGAAGAGCACGCCCTGAGTCCGACCGGTCCGGTCGACCACCCGCGCGGCGAAGAGGCTGGCGACGACCACGCCGGCGGCATAGACCATGATGATCTGGCCGATGTCCTCCTGGGCGTAGTGGTACTGCGACAGCAGCAGCGGCAGCGCGAAGATGATTACGCCGGTCAGCACCGCCTTGGCCGGGATGCCGATCAGCAGCATGGTCTTGAGGAAGTCGAGGCAGCGCAGGACCTTGCCGATGTTGGCGAGGATCTGGCCCGGCGAGAAGCCGATCGGCGCCTCGAGCACCTCCTCGCGGGGCACGGCCGGCACCAGGGTCAAGGCATAGACCGCCAGGCTGAAGGCGATGACCCCGCTCAGCAGGAAGACCCCGGTCGGGCCCATGTAGGTGACCAGCAGCGAGCCGATCGCCATCCCGGCGATCATCCCGCCCTGGAAGCCGAAGACGATGATCGCCGCACCCTGGGTCCGGCGGTCCGGCGGCGCCATGGCCAGAATGTAGGACTGGACGCCGATGAACAGCATGCCCTGCCCGATGCCCGAGAGCGCCCGTGCCGCCAGGACCAGGCCGAAGCCGCCGCCGGAGGCGAGCAGCAGCAGGCCGCCGCCGGCGAGCAGCAGGCCGAGGTAGATCAGGGGCCGCGGCGAGTGGTGCTGCGCGAAGTGGCCGGCCGGCACCAGGGCCAGGGCGAAGCAGAGGTAGAAGGCGATGAAGGGCGCCGAGCCGAAGCCGGCGGACAGGCCGGCGGACTCGACCACCTGGTAGACGAACTGGGGCAGGAAGGCGTAGTTGAGGTGCTCCAGGAAGACCGCGGCGAAGAACACCGGCTTGATCAGGTTCAAGGCCAGGGCCTGGTGGCGGCGCCGTTCGGCGGGATCCGGCGGCGTCGGGGCCGCGGACACACCCCGCTTGACCGATCCTGCGAGCTGCAGGAACAGCCCGGCGAAGAGCGCCGAGGCGACGAAAAGGGCGGCGAAGTTCTTCACGCTGCGGGCGATCTCGCGGTAGACCAGCGCCGTCGGCAGGGCCACCGCGACCCGGATCTCGCGCGGGCTGCCCGGCGGTGTCAGGTCGACCACGTAGTCGTAGGTGCTGCGGCTCGAGCGCCAGGGCCGGCCGACCTCCCCGGGATCGGTGTGGATCGCGACCCGGCCGTCCACCGTCAGGCCGGCCGCGCTGATGTCCGGGTTGAGCCGGACGTAGTCGCCGAAGGTCCGGTCGAGACCGCCGATCTCGTCGATGTCGATGTTGAAGGCGACCAGACCCGAAAGCCGCTGGCCCAGGGAATCGGCCAGGGCCTTGGCCTTGACCTGGGCGCCCTCGGAGTAGAGCGAGACCAGGGTCCAGATGACCGCGGCCGCCATGATCAGGAAGGTGATGGCGTAGGCCATCTGCAGCCAGGGCAAGCGCAGCGACCGGGCCGTGGGCACGCCGAAGAAGACGAAGAGCGCAAACAGCAGCGATAGCCCGAGCGCCACTACGAGCAGCGGCCGGAAGCCCTCCGCGACGCGCTCCTCGACCACGGCGCGGGGCATGGTCACGGCCAGACGGCCCACGGTCTCGAACTTGTTCCGGAGGGGCAGGACGATCTGATACTCGGCCGCGCTCTCACGAAGCTCGTAGCCCGAGTCGGCCGGCGCCCTCATCGGCGGCTTTTCGAGCAGCACCGCGCTCGCGCTGCCGCTGGCGAAGACCGGCTCGTCGTTGCGGTCGAAGGTGGTCATGGCGGCGACCGCCGGGTCCGCTTCCAGGATCGGCTCGGTCAGGGTGGCGAAGCCGACGAACTGCTTGAGCGGCAGCCCGGGCCGGAGAAAGGCCTCCATGGTGCTCTGCACGACCCGCGCCTGGGCCACCAGCTTGTCCAGGTAGAACTGCTGGTAGGTCCGCTGCGCCTCGCCGAAGCCGATGTACATCAGCAGGAAGAGTGACAGGCCCGAGACCAGGAGCATGGTCACGGCATCGACCGCACGCTTCCGAAAGCTGGCCTCGGACGTCATGGCGCAGGCCTTAGGGTCAGTCGATCAGACCGGCCTGAACGACCGGCGCGGCCTTGGGCCTCGGATGGCGGATCCGGCAGGGCAGGCAGCGACGCCGGCCGCGGCCGGTCGGGTTCGCCGGAGCCGGACCGAGCGGGTTCAACCTGAGAGAATACATCCGAACCCCGAAACAATGCTTGGTGTACTTGAATAAATTACCTATGCTTAGTTAAGATTGGCCTAAACCTCCTCGCGACCCAAAAGTCATACCCAAGCAAAACTTGCCTGAATGCTGATTCGGAATACGGGGCCGAGCACCCTGGCATCCCCTTGTTCGACGGGAGCTTGTGGCTTTTGCCACTGTCGGCGGCGCCGCATTCGAGGAATGCTTCCAGAGTGGAAAGCGATGAGGTCTTGGGCCCGACCCCAAAAGGAGTAGCTAGAGCCTTCATTTCACTATGGAATATTTTACTTTGTGCTTTATTTAGAAAACATTGACGGTAACTAAGACTTCATTAATTTCTCACGACTACTTTACTTGTAAGTTTGTGTTTACTGAACACCCGATCCTCGTGACAACCGGCAGGTTCGGTGGAGGTCGGGCGTTCCCGGACGGCGCCGGGCCCGCTGTCGGCCCCTGCGGCCGACGCGGCGGCAGCCGGGGGTCGGAGGCGGCGTCGGCGCCTTTGCGGAGCCCGGCAGGGCATCGCCCGACTCGGCGCGAAGCAGGGTGGGAAGGACAGTGGTCGAGACGGAGGACGCCGCTTCGGTGAATGGCACGCCGCTGGCCCAGCTGCTGCGGCGCCAGGGCGCGCTGTTCCGACTCTCGGCCCGGGGCGACGCCCTGGAGACCGTTCTCGAGGAGCTCGCGCTGATCTGCGAAGCCGCCTTGCGACCGGCGCGCTGCACGATCCACCTGCTGGAGCCGGCCGCCGCGGCTCTACATCTGGCGGCGGCGCCCGGCCTGCCTTCATACCTGCGTGCGGCCCTGCGTGAGGTCCCGGTCGACGCCCCCGCCTACCCCTTCACCAAGGCGGTCCGCCGCGACGAGCTGGTCGCCGTCGAGGACCTCTCCGGCGAGCGGTGCTGGCGGGATCTGGCCCGGCTGATCGCGCCGGAGGGCCTCGGCGCCTGCTGGGCGCAGCCGATCCGCGACGCCGAGGGCAAGGTGCTGGGCGCCGTCAGCCTGTTCTTCGAGGCCGCGCCGCCGCCCGGTCCCGAGGACCTCGGCTTCCTCGACGCCGTCGCCGACCTGGCCGCCTTCCTGGTCCACCACGAGTCCAACGAGCGCTCGCTGCGCCGTGCCGACGAGCGCCTGGCGACGCTGGCCGGCACGCTTCCCGGAGTGGTCTACCAGCGCCTGGTCACGCCCGAGGGCAACATCCGCTACACCTACATCAGCGAGGGGGTGAAGGACCTCTTCGGGGTCACGCCCCAGGAGATCCTGCGCAACCCCAACGCCCTCTTCGACTGCCACGGACCGGCCTACAAGGCGACCTTCCGGGAACGCCTCTTGAAGGCCTCGCGCGAGCTCAGCCTGTGGGACGTCGAGGCCCAGATCATCACCCGCGACGGCGAGGAGAAGTGGACCCACGCCATCGCCCGGCCGAACCGCCGGCCCGACGGCTCGGTGCTCTGGGACGGCGTGATCCTGGACGCCTCGCGGATCAAGGAGGCGGAGCGCGCCGCCGCCGCGGCCTCGGCGCAGACCCGGCGGATCATCGTCGAGAGCCTGTCCCAGGGCCTGATCCTCTTCGACCCCGAGGACCGGCTGGTGATCTGCAACGCCCGCTACCTCGAGCTCTATCCGGGCATCGAGGAGGTCGCCCGGCCGGGGGCCGGCTATGCCGAGGTGGCCCGGAGCGAGATCGAGCAGCTGGACCGGAGCGCGGGCCCGGACAGCGTGGCGCAGCGCCTGGAGCGGCGTCTGGCCAAGCACCGCAAACCTGCCCACCAGGTCGAGCGGCAATGGCCCGACGGCCGCTGGATCCTGATCGACGAGCACCGGACCCCGGACGGCAGCACGGTCTGCCTCTACACCGAGGTCACCGACCTCAAGCGCCGCGAGGCCGAGCTGCAGCGCGCCCGCGGCGCGGCCGAGACCGCCAACCTCAAGCTGGAGCGCACCAACGCCCAGCTCGACATCGCGCTCGCCCAGATGGCCCAGGGGCTCTGCGTCTTCGACGCCGAGCAGAAGCTGGTGCTCTGTAACCGGCACTACGGCGAGCTTTTCGGCCTGCCCGAGGCCCTGGTCCAGCCGGGAGTCTCGGTGCGCGCCCAGATCGAGCACAGCTTCGGCGGCGGCGCCCGGGCGGAGGTCTGGCAGCAGCGCCTGGTCGAGGAGCGGCTCGAGCAGGCCGGCCGGCCCTCGGAGACCAGCTACCTCCTGGAGCTGCCGGACGGCCGGGTCATCGAGGTCATGCACCGGCCGCTGGACGACGGCGGCGCGGTCGAGACCTTCACCGACGTCACCGAGAAGGCGGCGACCCAGCGGGCCCTACACGAAAGCGAGGACCGGCTGCGCGGCCAGCTCGCCGAGCTGATGGAGAACCGCGAGCGCCTGGAGGAGCAGCGCGAGGAGCTCAGGAAGCTGGCCGAGGGCCTGGCCTGGGCGGTCGAGGAGGCCGAGGCCGCGAACCGGGCCAAGTCGGAGTTCCTGGCCAAGATGAGCCACGAGCTGCGCACCCCGCTGAACGCGGTGATCGGCTTCTCGGAGGCGATGAAGGCGGAGATCTTCGGGCCGATCGGCAACGCCCGCTACCAGGGCTACGTCGACAACATCTGCGACAGCGGCACTCACCTGCTGGGCCTGATCAACGACCTGCTGGACCTCTCCAAGGTCGAGGCCGGCGGCTTCAACCTCAACGAGGAGACCCTCGAGGCCGCCAAGCTCTTCGAGGTCTGCGAGCGGCTGATGGAGGAGCGCGCCGAGTACGCCGGCCAGCGCCTGGAGGTGCGCTGCCCGCCCGACCTGCCGCGCTTCCGGGCCGACGGCATGCGGCTCAAGCAGGTCCTGCTGAACCTCTTGTCCAACGCGATCAAGTACACCCCCGAGGGCGGCCGGGTGACCATGGCGGCCGGGCTCCTGGACGACGGCGGCCTGGAGCTGAGCGTCGCCGACACCGGGATCGGGATCAGCCCGGCGCAGCTGCCGCTGGTCATGCAGCCCTTCCGCCAGGCCGAGAACGCCATGTGCCGCGGCCACGAGGGCACCGGCCTCGGCCTGCCCCTGGCCAAGGCCCTGGTCGAGCTGCACGGCGGCAGCCTGGTGATCGAGAGCGCGCCCGGCCGCGGCACCCTGGCCCGCATCCAGCTGCCCGCGTCGCGGATCGAGACCGCCCTCATCGAGGCCGCCCCGCTCCAGCCCGAAGCCCTGCAGAAGCCGGCCTGACGGGCCCCAGCGCAAAGGACGTCTCAATCGGCGGGGGACGTGGCGCGCCCGGCAGGATTCGAACCTGCGACCCCAAGCTTAGAAGGCTCGTGCTCTATCCAGCTGAGCTACGGGCGCGCGGTGAGGGCAAGAACCCTGGAATACCCCGCCCGGCGGGGGCCGTCCAGCGGCAAGGCAGGCGAACGCCCGGCCCGGCGCGCCCCGACCGATGCGGCCGGCGCAAAATCGGGGCGTGTCCGCCCGGCCACCCTGTGTCTCTCATGCAACAGTCCCGGGCCGATCGCGGCCGTTCTGGCGGAAGCCGCTCGACCCTTACCTTGCGTTAACCAATCTTAACTTAGCTGGAGAAAGTGAGCTGCCCCCGCGTCGGCTTCGACGGCGGTCCCCGAGGCGGGCGCAAGACCGAGGATGAGAGACATGCCCTTCCCAGCCCGAGACCTGATCGACCGGCTCCGCGCCGAGGCCGCCGCAGCCGCAAAGACCCTCCTGGACTTCGCCACCCCGCCGCTGGTGCCGGCCGTGGCCGGCAACGCCGCCCCCTGTCCCGCCGACACCGGCCCGACGCGCGGCTCTCTGCTTGTTCCAGCGCCCGAGCTGACCCCTGACAAGGCCGCGATCCTGGCCGACATCCGGGCCCTGACCGAGGAACTGGACCGGCAAAACCGCCGCGCCGTGCCATTGACCGTCACGCATCGACCCAACGGCCCGCTCGGAGCAGCGGTCGCCGCCGGCTGCCTCTGGCTCGAGGGCTAGATCAAACTGCGCTCAACTGAGATCAATTGAGCGCAGATAATTTGATCTATCTCAAATAGATAGAGCAGCGCATCTGCGTTCGAACGAACGCAGGCTGCTCGAGGTTTTACCGGTCCGAAGACCCGTTGGCCCGTTCCTTTCAGGAGGCGTGATCCGTCGCCACGACGGACGCGCCCGAAGTCCGCAAGGTCCCTTCGCGCATCTCCGGCCTAATGGGTCCAGCGCAGCGGGCGGTTGGTGGCGAAGTTGGCGGCGTAGGACTTTGGGCGCAGCTTGCGCTTGTGCGGCTCTTCCACGGTGTACATGTAGCCCTGGGCCTTGGCGTAGGCGACCGCCTCCTCCTTGCTCGGGAACCAGAGCCGGAGCTGGCCCTTGGTGTCGTCCGAGGAGGTCCAGCCCATCAGCGGCTCGACCCGGCGCCGGGTCTCGGGCTCGAACTCCAGCAGCCAGCGCTCGGTCTTGGCCCGGCCGGACTGCATGGCCGTCTTGGGCGGCTGGTAGATCCTCACCTGCATGACCTTGAACCCCCGTCGTCGTCAGAAGCCTTTGGGCGCCGGCGTCCCGGGCTGGTCGGGGCGACTGGATTCGAACCAACGACCTCCTGCTCCCAAAGCAGGCGCTCTACCAGGCTGAGCTACGCCCCGCGGCGCAGAAGCTATGCGGTTTTCCGGGCCTCAGCAAGGCGCGAAATCGGACCAGGAGTGGCACCCGGGTGCCACGAGAGGTCACAGGGTCCAGGAATGCGTTCTTCCTGTGTTCAAGTTTCGATGCGATGCCATCCCCAGGTGCCTGGCGCACCCCTTTCACACCTCCGAGAGACCGGCGCCGCCGCACCCCTTGCTCGGTGCCAGGGCTGCCACTTGGGCGACAATAGCCACCTCGAGACACCGATCGCGCGTCCGGTGGCCGACGACCCGGTGCCGCAGGTGGTGCGGAAGAGGCGCTGCAGCCGCTGTGGCGGGAAGTCGATCAAGATGCGGCCAGCGTGGCCGACCCGGACTTGGGCTTCTCATGTGACGTCCGCTCTTGGGGGATCTGCCGACGTGCCGATGCCTGGCTACGGCCGGTAAGATCCAGCCAACTCCGGAAGCTCATCTGTTCCTTCATTTCGAGGATTGCGCTGAGAGCGAAATTACCAGTTGCACCTTCCCTCATTGCGCAAAACCGCATGAATGTCGGCCGTGTACGATCTCGAGGGTCGCGGCGCGCATAAGCTCAAGTAACTTTTAGACACGATCCCCGTATGGTGGGTGATTGGCCTCGTGTCTGTCAGGCGGCTTGTCGAGTTGACAGCATCATTCGACCCAGTCGAGAACATCGCGGAGCACACTTCAGCGCTTCTTGGACGTGGCTTCGTTGCGGCCGAGGATCCAATAGTTGAAGAGCCGCTCGCTGGTGCCATCGGTTGCGATTTACCGCGCTTTGATCGGTTCAGTAGAGAGCGCTTGCTGGAAGTATGGCGCGCAATCTGGGCCGGAATCTGAGAGACGGACAGGTTTATGGCGAGCCAAGCCAATCACCTCTTTGACCTTCCGGAGAGCACACTGGTTTCGCTGCGACTTCCATTGATCCGAGATGTCTTGCTTGTCGGCCTCGGAAAGGTGCCAAGAAAGTGGACTTTCTTTGTCGAGCTGGAACGTCGCGGTTTCAAGTATGATGTTTTCTTGGGCCCAGCGATCCTTCAAGGCCTCGATGATTTGGTCATTTCGCGAGACTTGGCTCGGTGTGCGAACGTTGAGCAGTGTAACGAGAGGTCCCGTCAGGATTGACAGATAGCTCTGGTTTGAGTCGGGCTCCTGCTCTTCCTCGGGGTTCGAAGCCCGTATTTGCACGAGGAGCACCTTCCTGGGCCTGGGCTTCACAATTCGCTTGGGATCCCCCGGCTCATGCTTAAGTTCCAGGAACATACCGCGGAGAAACTCTACCGCGCTCAGGATCCCGAAGTTGTCGTAGTACCCACCGTCTGCCGCATGGTACTTGTTCTCGTCGCAGGTATCCGGTAAGTCCGGCCTGGAGATGGGAGTCACGTAAGGAAACGTAGCCGATAGGCGGGCAGCCGTGGCGACCTGGAGGTCGTCACCCCAGTGTAGAAGCTTGCTGGCTCGCCAGGCGGTGTCAACAGCGGTATTGGTGGGCACGTCAATCGGCGCTATAGCCAGCCGCTTCCCAGTCTCGACCTCTGTAGCATTGAGGACCAGCACTGGACGCCATCCGTTCCTAATGTCACCGCGCCACCCAAGAAATGTAGGGGAACCGTGAAGAGCTCCGGCTGCCCAGCGTTCCTGCAGAGCCCAACCTCGGTCCAGATGCTTAGGAACAAAAAAATCGATAAAGGATCGCCAAAAATCCGGATAAACGAAACCCCATCCGACAGCGCCCAAGCTGGAACGGCTAGCCTGTTCAACGACCCTTTCCAACTTCTCACCCTTTGGCGGGCCTTGGTCCGAGTAGGCATCAACAAAGTACATCGTGCCTACCGAGCTGCCCGATACGGCGCTGATCAAGATAATCGACTTCCCGAACCGCTCGGCAAGATCATCGTCTGATAGCAGGTTTACCAAGACCTGTGACGACCAGCGCGCTGCGGTGATTCCACCGCCGCTAGCAGCGACCGCGACGACGACCGGATAGCGATCGGGATGTCGTGACTTTGCCCAGTCAGCAAATACCTGCTCGGGACCATAGGACGCGGCTCCTTGGCTTGGATCGGGACAAGCCTTGCGGCTTAGCTCGTAAAAGTGATCTGTGTCTGAGAGCATGTAGTTGAGGGATGCTACGCCCAGCAAAGTGAAAAGCAAGGGCACTCGATACTTGTCGAGAAACAGACTAAGGCCGGACAAGACCCAGACCAGCAGCATGAGAAGAATCAACAAATACGCTATGGCTGGCACCCACTCGGTGAGTTCCGTTATCTGGTCCGGACGCAGCCGGTCCCATCCTAGGAAATAGATCAAGGCCGTCACGAACAGAAAGGCCCAGGCGCGCGAGCGCGTGAACGTATCGTCGTGCTCCGTCTCGTACCCCTTGAGAACGGATTCATAGCCCACACGGAGGGTTCTCATCGCCGCGACCTTGTCGGTCTCCAGCTTCATCCAATTGACGGCGCGCTCCGGAAAAAGGTGTTTCAGCAAATGGCCCGCCAAGGTCTTAACCCTGCGCCAGGCCGCCATTCGCCAATCTACGGTCATTCCGTAGAGCTTGCGCACCACAAAAGAGAGTAACAGCACTGCGATACCGGCGAGAAGCCCGAAGCAGACAGCGAGGGCCTTTTCGAATGTCGTCAATAGCTCATCGGTGCTTTTCCAGCACATGAAGACTATCGGCACCGCGAGCAGGGCAAAGATCGGATGTCTAAACCGCTTCAGCCATCTGGGTATGTTGTTTCCAGGTTTTCGTCCGTCCTGAATTTCAGTGCCGCTTGGGGCGTCATCCGTTTCTCGCATGAATGGTAGGTCGTTTCGAAAAGCCACGTGGACGAAAATCAAACCCAGCGTGTGCATGACTGCCCACGCAAGCATCACAGAAAACCAAGTCGCGATAGCCAACCCGACAAAGTCCAGTTCGAACAAGTTCTGCAGGATCTTTGGATCGTCCTCCCCGGCAAAGGAAGGCAGCCAGATCATGGCCATTCCTATGAGTAAGGGACAGCGAAGGAAGTAAATGTATTGAACGATGTAGGTCTTGGCCTGGAGCCATAGGATAATGCCCAAGGCAATAACGCAAACCAAAACCCCAGCCGTGATCGACATAGCAGTGCAGTCTACAAAGCCGGCAAGAGTAAGGGATGTGGGATTTCTCACATCCACTGTCACTCAGAACCCCATGCACGAAGTTTGTTAGAGATGTGATATGCAAGGAACAAACGGTCGAGGTTCTGAGTGGTAGATTCGCGAGCGTGTGCACCGTGTTCGCTATCGAACGCGGGGGGAGGCTCGTGCCGATCCTTTCGATTACATCGAGATTTTCTACAACCAAAAGCGATGCCATGGCTACCATGTAAACGTGAGCCCGGCCGACTCCAAAGTGCATTCAGCCGGCTTTTTTGAAGTGTCGACTAACATGGAGCAATGCCAATATGCGGCCCTCTGCCAACAGGACCGAGCACTTTTGGGCCTGTCGGGCGATCGGACGGAACAAGGGCGGTTTCGAACATTCACGCTCACTGATCTAGAGTTTGGAACATAGGGTTCGTCCAACACGCGTGCTAAGAAGGTCACGGTATAGACAGAACCGGTCCTGCCCTAGACATCTGCACTACCTTAGCGGACTGAAGATCGAGACCGGATTCGCAACACCGCGTAAGGCATGTTGACCGAGATGCTCCAGATCTCGGTCCAATCTACGGGCCACAGGTTCAGTGACGAGAATCACCCTCTCGAGCACTTTACATAGCGCTTCCACTCTACTCGCCTCATTGACGGCGCGACCGATGACGGTGAAATCCAGGCGGTCCGGTGCCCCGACGTTGCCAAAGAAGACATCACCCTCGTGTAATGCGATGCCCGTGCGCAAGGGCCGCCAACCCGCAATAGCCTCTAGCGAAGCCGACGGCTCGGAATTGAGAACATCTATGGCGAGGAGAGCTTCCTCTGCTGCCGCAAGTGCCGCATGAGCGGCATCTCGCCCTTCGCCGTACTCGGAGGCCAATGGAAAAACAGCCAAGAGACCATCACCGATGAACTTCAGGACCTCGCCACCGTGAGCGAGAACTGCTCCTGCCAAGACCCCGAAATACTCATTGAGTAGGGTGGTCACTTCCGGACCGCTCAGGCGATCCGTCAGATCGGTGAAGCCACGCAGATCCGAGACCCATATGACCGCGTGGATCGCATCGCCTGACCCGCGCTTGATCGTGCTGTCGAGGACCTGTCGACCCGCCAGGTGGCCCAAATACGTGTCCAGCACGTTCCCAGCGATGCGGAGTGCGATGTGGCGCTCGACATGCAAGGCGAAGAGGCTCAAGACGCCTTCCAGTGATGCAAATTCATCATCGGAAAAGCCACCGGATCGCTTGGTCGCGACCGTTGCGGCGTTGTGATATGAGGAGCCGCCGCCGATCGGCAGCGCGATATACTCCATGATCCCCTGCGCCGCGAGATCCTTCAGAAGCGGGCACCTTTCGGCCATCGCCGAATCCTGAGTATCACCTCGAAACGATTCGCCATACTCAATGACGCGAAAGAGCGGATTCTTCCTATAGCTGTCGGATTGAAGAGCGGCCTCGGCAACCCGCACCTCATCACACAAACCGTCGGCACGCTCCCAATTCCAAGCAAAGCCAAAGAGCTGTGGATGCAGCGTGCCGACATGCAGGCTCGCCCGATCGAGTGGCAGACCCGACGCCACCAAGTTCCATATCAGGGATTCGAATAGAAGAAGCAGATCGTCCTCACGGGTCGCTGGACCCAAGAGCCATGCCTCTATCTCTGCGACGCTGGATCGCTTGGGCGCCGCTGACGCGCCCCGCGCGGCCCGACGCATGAAAGTAACTGCCGGCGGGTATTTCCGGGGATCGGGGTCGATTTTCGCGGCAGTCAAGATTTAGGGTCCATGGATTGGTTCCTCCCAAAGAGGGGATGGTACCGCCTAGATGGAGGGCGGCGGCAAGGACCGATGTCGGATTGGGGTCTTATTCCCGGTCAACTGGTGCCGTCACACACGTCCGGAAACGGGGGCAGAGTGGTCGTTCCAGGCTCTTAGGTCAGAAAGCAGGCGTTAACCGGACCTTGCGTTCAAGAAAGCGAATATGGCCGCTCGGACGTCGGGTATAGGACCCGATCGACCGGTTGCAATGCGCCCGTGGATTCCTGCATCGCCTCGCGTGCCCTCGGGTCCGACCGGCCGGATGCTTCGGACCGCACCATACCCGGCGAGCGGCAAGTGATCCGAAGCTTCGGGCCGAGGTCCATGGCCAAGCCGCGCGTCGGCGCCCCGACCGCGCCGTCGACCGCGCCGATGCCCGAGCCACCGCCCACGACGCCGATCCTCTTTCCAGTGAACTGCAGGGTCGCCTCGCTTAGCGGATCGGTTTCGTCTCGGGCCGAATGAAATTGAAGATGGTGTGCGGATCGGCGCCCGCGAACAGGAACTTGATGACCATCGCCGCCGCGGCTTCCAACTGATAGGCGTGCGCGTTGCTGCCAAGGTGCAACGGCTCGGCGCCGACATCGGCGATCAACTCCGCGATGGCTGCGCTCGCGCCCTCGTCGGCGGTGTAGAGCGTCACCATCCGCCGGCCGTCATAGGTCATGTCCGGATCCTCCCAGACCGCGACCTGCGCCATGTTGAAGGCTTTGCCCAGATGAGCGCCGGGCAGCGCATCGGCGATCGCCTCGGTCAGAGACCGCCCATCGGTCCGCGTGGTCAGGAACTCGTCCGTGTCGATCGGGTTGTTGATGTCGACGACGACCTTGCCCCGGAAGGTGTCCGCGCCGCCTGCCGCTTGGATCGCATCGAAGACATCCTCGCTGCGCGTCGCGAGGACGACGACGTCGCCGAAGGCGGCGGCCTCTGCCGCCGTGCCGGCCTGCGCACCGACGGCGGCCGCCGCTTCTCGTGCCCTCTCCGGCGTCCGGCCCGAAAGCATCACCTCATGCTTGCCGGCCCACTTGCCCGCCAGCGCCTTTGCCATGCCGCCCGCGCCGATGAAACCGATCTTCATGGTCGCCTCCATAATTGCGTGATGCTTGGCAGATAACGGCTCTCGAGGCATAAGGCAAATCGATGTGATCGATTGCTGACATAAAAAATATGGATTTGAAGCAGAGCGAAATCAGCCTCCTCATCGCGCTGGACGCCTTGCTGGCGCACGAGGGCGTGACCCCGGCCGCGCAGCAGCTGGGCATCAGTCAGCCAGCCATGTCGGCGCAGCTCGCCCGCCTGCGGAGCTTGTTCAACGATCCGCTGCTGAGCGCCTCGGGGCGGCGGCTGGTTCCGACCGCGCGGGCTCTGGAGATCAAGCGGCCCCTGCGGACACTGCTGGCCGAGTTGGACCTGCTGGTACGCGAGAGCGCGCAGTTCGACCCGGCGACGACCGACAAGACCTTCCGCGTGATCGGCACCGACTATGTCCACGGGGTGCTCGCGCCCGCGCTGTTCGACGCCGTCGCGCGGCAGGCGCCCGGGGCGCGGCTGGCGCTGCTGCCATTCGACCCATCGACGGTCTGGCGACACCTGGAGGAGGACGGGGCGGACCTCGTGCTGGGCACCGGACTTGCCTTGCCCCAGGCGCGGCGGCGCGCCGGACTGACCGAGGATTTCGTGGTAATCCAGCGCAAGGGCCACCCGCGCGGCACCGGGCCGCTTTCGCTCGAGGCTTTCTGCGCTGCCGAGCATGTCCTGGTCTCGCCCGAAGGCGGGGGCTTCGTCGGCGCGACGGACAAGGTTCTGGCCGGGTTGGGCCGCAGGCGTCGGGTCGCCTGTTCGATCCCCAGTTTCCTTCTCGCGCCGGCTTTGATCGCCAGATCGGACCTGATCGCCCTCGTTCCCGGCCGGCTGGCGCGCCTGTACTCGGGATTGGTCGACTCCGCCGCACCTCCCTTCCCATCACCGACCTTTTCGGTGGATCTCTACTGGCATCCCCGGCGACATCACGATCCGGCGCACCTTTGGCTCAGGAGCGTCGCGGGAAACGAGGCGACCAGACTGAGAGGCTGACAAAGCGCTGGCATCCGGAGCCCCAAGGTTGGCTTCGAGGGTTCAGAGTGAGCCAGCGCCCTGGGGCCGGCCGTCCGGATCATGAGATACGCCCCGCCGACCGAGAAGATAATAGGTCTTCATGTCCGCTTTTCCCTTGACGGTGATCGTCCCGCGTTCCTCGCAGACATAGTCCTCCTTCAGCCGGCGATAGGCGTTTTCCGTCAGCTGGATGTGATCCTTCACGCCATGGGACTCCATGCGACTCGCCGTGTTGACCGCGTCGCCCCAGACGTCGTAGGCGAATTTCCGGGTGCCGATGACGCCGGCCACTGCTGGCCCGGTCTCGATGCCGATGCGCAGGCCGAGCGGCTCCCCGAGCGCTGGTACCAGCCTCTCCATCTCTGCTCGCATGTCCAGAGCCATCTCCGCGACTGCCGCGGCGCTGTCGGCGCGCGGCTCCGGCAATCCGCCGGCGACCATGTAGGCATCCCCGATCGTCTTGATCTTCTCCAGCCCATGCCGCTGAGTCAGGCGATCGAAAGCCGAGAACACCGTGTTCAGTAGGCTCACCAGCTCCTGCGGCGTCTTACGGGCGGTGAGCGGAGTGAAATCGACGAGATCGGCGAATAGGATTGTCACGTCGTCATGGCCGTCGGCGATGCTCTCCTCGCCAGATTTCAGGCGCTCGGCGATTGTCTCTGGAAGGATGTTGAGCAACAGCCCCTCCGAGCGCGCATGCTCCCGCTGGAACGCGTTGACGAAATACATCATGGATAGGAAGAGCGCGACCGACGGCCCAATAACGTTCATGCCGAAGAACAGCATCGATGTCGCATGCGAGGTCGATACCGCCCAGTGCTGGATCCGATCATCGACCAACAGGGACAGGGCAAGCAGCGCGATATAGGCGAGGAACCACCACGCGGCGGCGCGTAGGCTCTGGAACATCAAGGCGCCGACCGGCGCCAGGATCGACCACGTCATGAGCACGCCGGAGGCCGCGAAACCGCCCAGGCTCCACTGCATGGAAATCGGGTTCCACAAGATCATCAGGAACAGCGGATAGAGCAGGAATGCGAAGCGCTTCGTTATCAGGAAGACGACCAGCGCGGTCCCCACAAGCAGTGTGAAGCCGAAGGTGATGGCCACCGTGATGGTCGGACCGAGGATCGCGAAATAGAGTGTGCCCCAAATGATGCTGGCAACGACGCATATGGCGCTCAGCACCACCAAGGTCACTTTCCGCCGCCGCTCATCCACGGGATCGGTGTCCCGGGCGCAGATCCCTTCCAGGTCGATCGGCAGCCTGCCGATGAGGTGGTCCATTTGTCGCCCCCTTGGCACGCCTCGCCTTCGCCGCCGTCAGTGCGCTCAGCATCCTTTCCGTCGGCTGATTGAGTGCAATCAGACGCAACGGGCGGTGTCCACCCTATCGGTGGCGGTTGGCACCATCCATTTCTACACGCAATCCTCTGAGCAACTCGACGCTCCGCCGAAGGTGATCTTTACCGCCGGCGTGTTTTCCATTCTCGCGGGCTCGGTGCCATGGCTCATAACGGACGGCTCGCCCGCCGCGCGCACGTGCCAGGCTCAAGGAGGGTTCACCCTCGCACGGTCATGATCTGCGGCGAGCCGGAGAGTCCGCATCGGGTGAGGCCTGGGCCTCACATGCCCACCCGGGTGATGCCTGGAGTTAGGGGTCTATCCGGCGAAATGGGCCGGAGAGTCTGCTTTCGGGCCTTTCGACGCCGTCGCCGCAGTTGTTTTGCCAGGACCGGGTATAACCAGAAGCTGACCTCGGAGCAACTAACCACGAGTTCGCGATGTTCGACTTGGTAATGTTGAATTAACGTGCACGACGCAAATTCGTGAAGCGCCATCGTCTCGCTTTTCGAGACTCCCATTCGATGCGGCGAAATCCGAGAGGTAGACGCCATGCTGGGCATAGACACCATGCTGGTGTTAGCCATTGGTTCCTGGACTATGGGGTTCATAATTGGATATGGAACCGGGTCCTCTCAAACCCCGGGCACATTGTTGAAGGTACTTGGAGTGATCGCCGGCCTAGAGCACGATGATATGAGGTTGAACCAACCTCATATCTGAATCGTGCTCTAAACTGTTGAAGTAGAGCGGGATTCAGATTTGAAGTCCAATTAACTTCAAATCATCCCGCTCGAGTGGGAGCTGTGGCAGCCTGGATAGAGGCCGGGGAACAAATGGGGATAATCCTACCTGGCCTGGGAGTAGGTATCTCGACAGGTATTATTACGGGACAAATCATACTTAGAAAACCAGAATGGGATACGATCAAATCGCTCATGACATATGGCGAAGAAAGAAATTTTACACATTGGCAAATGTCAATAATCCAATCATTGTCCTGGGGAGAAATATTGGGGATTCCTTTCTTCTTATTGGTTCATTTCTTCAGATAATTCATTTCTTAGATCGCTCTGTGGTGAATTTTCGATTTGTAAACTCTTTTGTAGATCATTCAACTCGGCTAACTCGTCGTTGAGATCAAACCGCGAAGAACATTCCACATGTAAGTATTGAAATCAGTAAACAAAGATACCGCGCTTGCGCTGCAGACCTTGGTGATAAGCCTCAGCGTCCGCGGTCCGGTCAGGGTCATCCTCGGGCTTCGCGAGCCTCGGCAGGCCACGACGGCTTTCGGGTGGAGATCGGACCTTGAGGCCAGGAAAGCGGACATTTCTTCGGGAAACTCCGTTTTTGGGGGAGGAGCGGACATCGGAAGTCTCTGGATGTCAGGACTGGGTGTAGCCAAGATGAGACCTGCCCGATTTGACAGCGCTTGTCCGGAACGAGATGGAGTTGCGGTCCCCTGACTGCGTTCATAGAATGGACGTGTTACCCGAGCTAGATCGAGCCAGATGGACTGGAACAGATCCCAGGAGGATTATTGCGTGACGCGGTTCCCGCGGGGTTTAGTGTGAGTTCTACGTTGCATTAGAGGCCCGAAGAGCGCCTTAGCGCTCGGCATTGTTCAACGAAATTATCTATAGTGTTACGGATATGCAGAGGTCCGCTATAACCCTATCCGCACATCTCCGGGGACAATCCTATTACTGGCAGAGCTCTATGCCTTTGGCAGGTGTGTTGCGTAAGAAAATTCGGCGCTGTATGTGACAAAGCTCACAGATTCCCATTACGGTCTGTTTAGACTCTTCTCGTGACAAATGTTATCCTATGCAATTGAAAATGCGACGTCCTTGATTGAACCATTCCAAGGTCGAATGGGATAAAGTTGGGGGAGCATTCTATGACGGAACGGGCAAGACCGCGGGTGATCATCCGCTTGTACGAAGATCCTTCGCAGGAGGGGTTCAGCGACAGCATCAACTATCTCGAAGAGCGCGATCCAACGGCGCTGCGCCGTATTAGAGCTGCAATCGGGGAGTTTCGCCTTCTGCCGGTCTTCTCAGACGAGGTGCGTGAACGTCTGCCCGAACTCCAGAAGCGGGCGAGCGAGCTCGATCCGACCTACGAGACCGAACCGCTGAGCACCTTTTTTTATGTCGAGGCCGAGCAGGCAAACGATCTGGAGATCGTACGCAAGGTCTTCAACACCTCCTCGGTCGTTCGGAGCGCCGATATCGAGATCCCTGGCCCCGACCCGGTCGTCAATGCCGCAGATGACCCGCGCTCGCCGCAGCAGACTTATCTCGACCTCGCACCCGGCGGCATCGACGCCCGCTACGCTTGGACCTTCACCGGCGGCGACGGCGCGGGCCAGACGGTCGTCGATATAGAGCAGGGGTGGACCCTGGATCACGAGGATCTGGTGGCCCATGGCGCGACGCAGCTCAACGGTACCATAGTTAACAGCTCGCGCCGGCACGGCACCTCGGTTCTCGGTGAGCTCTGCGCGGTTGACAACACGCTCGGCTGTGTCGGTATTGCGCCAAATGTGGCCAAGGTTTTCGTCGCGTCCCGCAATCCGAGCCTTGCAAACTCAATCGTCGACGTGCTCTCGAGCGTCGACTTCGGGGACGTGATACTGCTCGAGACCCAAGACGGCGTCGCTGGATCAGACCCGATTATGTACGGCCCGAGCGAGATCATAGATGCGGTCTGGGAATCGGTCAGGCTCGCCACTGCTCTCGGCGTGATTGTGGTCGCGGCCGGCGGCAATGGCACGAATAACGGCTCCACGCCCGCAGTCAATCTCGACACGCTTACCGACTCGATGGGGCAGCTCAAGCATTTCCGCGACCCGGGCAATCCTGAGTTCCGCGACTCTGGAGCGATCATCGTCGCGGCAGCAACCTCAGCAGCACCACATACAAGGCTCGACTATTCGACCTTCGGGCAGCGGATCGACTGTTACGGCTGGGGGCAGAACATCGAGACCTGCTCCTCCGACCCACTAGGCGCGACCGATCTCTACCGCAGCAATTTCGCCGGCACGTCTGGCGCCTCGCCTATGGTGGCGGGTGCGGCCCTCTGCGTGCAGGGCATCTACGAGGCGGCGACCGGCGGCCGGCTGAGCCCGCGCCAGATGCGCGAGATCCTGAGCAACCCCGCTAACAACACCTCTCCTGCCGCAAGCGAGGCCACCGCCATGGGGGTGATGCCGGATCTGCGGGGCATAATCGACAGCATGCTGGCCGTCGTGCCCGACATCTATATCCGCGATAACGTTGGCGATATCGGCGATCCGCATACAGGGGCAATCTCGTCCTCGCCCGACATCATCCTCCTGCCAACGACGGTCGCGAACCCGCAGGCGGCCTTCGGCGAGGGCAGCGGGACGGAGAATGACGCAAGCTTGGGCTTCGAGGCAACCGCGGGGCAGGACAACTTCCTCTACGCACGGGTTCGCAATCGGGGCGGCACGCCTGCGATTAACGTGAGCGCGGAGATCTTTTGGTCCCCGCCCTCGACCCTTGTCACGCCGGACCTCTGGACATCCGTTGGAACCGTCACTATCCCGAGCGTGCCCATTGGCGACATGCTAACTTGCTCCGACGCGCTGACATGGCCCGAGACCGAGATCCCCGCTCCGGGCCATTACTGCTTCGTTGGGCTTATTGGTACGGACGGCGACCCGGCGCCAGCGCCGGCCGATTTCCTTGACTTTAATAACTTCCGCAACTTTATCCGCAATAACAACAACGTCACCTGGCACAATTTCAATGTAGTGCCCCGCGATCCAGGCGACCCAGAGGCCGAGTTCGCGCTGCCCTGGCTGATGCCCGGTGCGCCGGAGGAACGGATCCAGTTCGCGCTCGAAATCACTCTGCGCCTGCCGAAACGGGCTGAGGTGCTGCTTGAGATGCCGTTTGGCTTCCTGCGCGACTTCGATGCTCAGGTGAAGCTCGTCGACATCGACAAGGAGAATGACCGCGGCACCGCGCAGCTTCCGCCGATGGGGCGGCTGCTCTTCGGCCCGGCGCTGATGCCGGCCCGGGCGCGCTATCAGATGAGCTTCCGGGTGCGGCTTAACTCGAAGGACGAGGATACGGTCTACCCGATCGATGTGCGCCAGCTCTTCGAGGGTAAGGAGGAGGTAGGGCGCCTCTCTTGGCGCTTCGACCCGCGCGCGAAGCAGCGGCGCAAAGAGATCCTTGCGCTCGACTGACCCCAGCCAATTCAAGCGCTGGCCCAGCGGCCTTGAAGTGCCCGCATTATGTCGGAGAAGTCGACTGCTGCCATATCGTCAGGCCGGCTCTAGAAGGACAACGGTCGTCCTGCTGGACGTAACGGGCGTCCATTTTTTTGATGGCGGCGCGACCGCATGAAACAGAGTTGCCAATTCTGTTTCAGCAGGAAAGAGCCTTGGCGGAAGCGGGCAGGCTTGATCTCAGCTCCGTTCGGCATACGGTTGCTGCCGGGGCTGATTTCTGGATTCGGATCTCAGAGCGGCCATAGTAGTGGCGCCAGCCTCAATTCAGCTTCAGGTCATTGTTCCCCGTTGCCCGCGGCGTCACTCAGGTCCGGAATTGGGTGCAGAGCGGTCGTCGTAGGCTCTTTGGTCTGATGCCGGGTTCAAACCGGACCTGATGCAGGCATGCGGCGGACGGCAAGGTGTAGCCATAACCGAGCCTCGCCATACTTCGATGGTGATCGTAGCATTACTTGCTCGGCCCCCGTACACTCCTGGTCTAGAGGGAACCGCGATGGTCAACACGAACCAGATTGCCGAGATTGGGCTGTTGGTCGGCGAGCCGGCACGTGCAGCAATTCTCACTGCGCTGATGGATGGTCAAGCTCTGACCGCGAGCGAGCTCGCGCGATGCGCAGGCATAACACCCCAGGCGGCAATCAGCCATTTGGCTCGTTTGTCGACCGCGAGACTCTTGAAGGTCGAGAAACAGGGGCGACACCGTTATCACCGGCTAGCGAACGCAGATATCGCGAAAATGCTGGAAGGCATGATGCAGATTGCATCTGATCGTTCGCCGACACCGCGCAAGATCGTAGCGGGCCCACGCGACGCGGCGCTTCGCAAAGCCCGGACCTGCTATGACCATTTCACGGGGCAATTGGGCGTTTCCATCACTGCGGCTCTGGAGACGATGGGGGCAATCGAATTAGATGACGACGCCGGGCTGATTACGAGCGAAGGGCTGAAGCTTATTGACCAACTGGGTATTGAATTGGATCCTCAGGGGGAACGGTCAAAACGACCGCTCTGCCGACCGTGCCTCGATTGGAGTGAGAGACGGCCTCATGTCGCCGGCAAACTCGGAAAGGCAATCAGCACCCATTTTTTCGACAGAAGACTCGTCCGTCGGATCAAAGATACGCGCGCGCTTAGTGTGACGCCCGCGGGCCGGGCCGCACTTCGCGAAGTTTTCAACATCCGCGATTTCTGAAGAGTCTGTCGGTGGCACCTCGAAGGGAGCGTCGGACTATTGAAGCTCATCTTGTGCTGTTTTGCTATCGGACGGCGCCTCTGCGCGATCGCTCTTGGTGTAGTCTCGCGTGACTGTCGCCATGCGAAGGCGATACTCGGTGAAGTATCGCGCTCTACCCAGCTTTTGTGCTTTTCGGTGCTCCAGGCTGTTTCGCCACAATGCAACCGCATCTTCGCTTTCGAAGAACGCTAGCGCGAGAATCTTGTCTTCGTCAGTGGCACTATTGAAGCGCTCGAAAGTCAGAAAGCCATTCACCTGCGTCACGAGTTCTCTCATGAGAGCGGCAGGGCTTTGGTAGAAGTCGCGATGCCGCTCATCAACTTTGTACTCGAAGATCATTGCTATCATGATCAGGTCTCGGACGTATCGTGTTGCGCCTTGCTATCGATTGGTGCCTGCTCACGATCGAACATCCCGTAGTCTCGAATAACGCCGGCAACCCTCAAACGGTAGTTGTCGAAGATGCCGCCGCGACCCGCTCGCTGCGCATTGCGATGCTTCTCAAGTGACCTCCATGCCGCGACCGCCGTTTCGTCGCGAAAGAATGACAGTGAAAGAATCTTGCCCGATTGGGTTAGGCTTTCAAATCGTTCGATCGATATGAAGCCGTCGATCTGATCGAGCAACGGCCTCAGGTCCGCGGCGATATCGAGATAGGCCTGTCGCTTTCCCTGTCTCGGCTTGACCTCAAAGATAACCGCAATCATGGCCTGATCAGTTCCGCATGGGGAAGAGACGCATTCCTCAGGAACATGCGGTCTTCACGCAAGATAAACTTTTCACGCCGTGCGAATTCGTAGTTCTCACGTCCTAGCGGGTCTGCTGCCAAGCGCGCGCGGTAGGCTTCGTAGTCTGCGAGGCTGGCGATGTTGTAGACACCGTAGCCGATCGTGCTGGAACCCTCGTGCGGCGAGAAATAGCCGATCAGGTCAGCGCCGCTGCGAGGGATGGCCTGGCCCCAAGTTCTGGCGTACTGATCAAAATGGGCCCGCTTGTATGGATCCAGCTCGTATCGAATGAAGCAAGTGATCATGTTGTCCTCCTTTGCCGAACGCTTGAAGGATGACAGGGACAGACCCGGTAATGCTTCGGGCTGCACCGAAGTGTTGTGGAGGCCGCTCAGGATCATTAGTCCTGGCCAACCGGTGCCGTCACACACGTCCGGAAAAGCGGACAGAGCGGTCGTCGTAGGCTCATTGGTCTGATACTGGGTTCAAACCGAACCTGATTCAGGCATGCGACGGAAGGCAAAGTGTAACCAAAAGCGGGTTTGAGATGGGTTTGGTCGGCAACGGCATATCTAGCAACCTGGTGAACGCGGACGGCTAAGCGACGTTGGCTTCTCGACACAAGAGGGCTTCGGCCGGAACGTCAAGCCGCGTGGTCTGCATCCAAAAGATTGGACCATTAAACGGGGCAGGCCACGTGACGCTGTTGCAAACGCCCCACGCGGGTGCACCAGCGTCCAGCTATGGGCCGCAGCCAGTCAGGGACTCAAGTCGTGTGCTTAAAGGTAGAAACCACCGGCATACAATGGCAGATCTTCTACACCCTCAAGGAAGCCCAGATCGTCATCGCGCGATGGCGCAAGCACTACAACATGGTGCGGCCACACATCGCCCTCGGATACTGGCTACCAGCGTCCGACGCGACCATCCCAACGGCAGATCACAAACCTAGTCCCGTTCCATAACCGACAAGCATTGTTTCCCCATATTTCCGACCGAACCAAACGTGCATTCCTTGAGGGATAGGTCCCGTCGGTATCGATATCGTGTAGACACCCGGCTTAACAAAGGCCCTATTCTTAATAAGCTCCTCTCCGACCTTGCCCAATTTCTTGTACTCATCCATCAGCTTGATAACTTTTCCCACGTGTTTGAGACCTTCAATATAAGCCTTCAAAGAGCCGTATAATGCCAAGTCCCAGTCCAGATCACCCCAAGACCAATTAGTTCTGAATTTACTAGCCGATTCAACACCATGTGCGAAGATCAGGAGTGGTGCGTAGCTTCCTCCAAGTCCGCCACCGAGTTTCGCACCGTGTGATGAGAGGGTCGCCCATTCGACCTCCCCTGCCTCAGTAGCGCCGAGACGATAGACCCTAGCATTCCAATTGTAATAACCGATCGCAACCAAATCTCCAGAATGGCCTTCGCCAATCCCAAGCCAAGAATTCCACGGTTTACGCTTGACCCTCTCACGGATCTCCGGCTCGCCAATCTCCACCGATCCACGGTACGGAATTGCGACTTTTTCGCCTCCTTTAAAGCGACGGTTCTTATGGTCCACGGTCTCGGGAGAGTTGATAAAACCGTTGTGATAGTGCAAGTACCAGTTCACGATTTCGGGAACGATCTTCCCATTCTCCGACGCCCCTGGGAAGTTGAACTGGATGATGCGCTCCGCTGGGATACCGTATTTCTCCTGCAATGTGAGCCAGCTTTCCTTGCCCAACCCACTCACAATATGCCACGTGCTCACCTTCGACTCCGGCGGCCGATACGACTTCACGCCGTCCGGGTTGAGCGCGAGGTATTTAGGTGGTCGTTCAAGCGCCATGACCGTCGCCTCCAGTTCGATGGCATTCTTTTAATGAACCGGGATTTCCATGTGGAGGCCACCTAGCCCTTGAAGCATGGCTCGAAGCGCTTCAGTTCGCAACCCATCGTTGCCTCGTGGCTGGCTTGGGTCGTGGTGATCGAAAAGCTGCGAGGGGGCGGTGATTACAGCACGAAACTGGCTTTTCGCAAGCGATCCGGACACACCCATCCTGTCGGAGGTCCCGTTGAGCGATATCTCGTTGGTCATGCTGGAGCTAGTGTCGGTCTGAGCCCATCAATGCGGCCCAGGATGTCGGCGAACAACTCGCGTAGGGTTGCGACCTCTGCCATCTGGAGAACGACATAGCGTCCGTGGCGGACGACCTTGGCGCCTACAGCCCGGCTCTTCGGGGTACAGCGATCCTATCGGCGACATCGTCGGGACGGCGAGGATGGACTACTATTTGCCTTTGACTGACGAATACTTTAATACGCAAGTCTTCAGCGCGACGTAGAGCGCCTGGATTTGCCGCGGGAGGCCGAAGACACAGCGATGCGCATCGCCCTCTTCATCGCCCACTTCGACGCGGGCGGGGTCGCCGTGGTCGTGACCGACCTGGCCAACGCCCTGGCCGCGCGCGGCCACCAGGTCGAACTCCTGGCCCTGGACGGCAGTGGGCCGCTGAAGTCCCGGGCCGACGACTCGGTCCGCCTGGTCGACCTGGCCTGCGGTGCCGCGCGCTTTGCCCTGCCGCGTCTCATGACCTACCTGTCGACCGCCAAGCCGGACGTCGTCATCGGCGCCTCGACCCATATCAACACTCTGGTGATCCTCGCCGGCTTGTTGAGAGGCTTCCGGGGCCCGAGGATCATCGCGACCGAGCATTCCGCGCTCGGGCACCGGGCGACGACCTGGCGCGCCCGGCTCCTGTTCGCCCTGGTCCGGATGACCTACCGCCTGCCCCACCGGGTCGTCTGCTGCTCGGAGGGCATCCGGCAGGAGCTGATCGAGGAGTACGGGCTGCCGCCGGAGCGGATCGTCACGATCCACAACGCGGTCGTCGGCCCGCGGGCCCTGACCGCACTGGAAGCCGACTCCCAGGACCCCTGGCTGACCGCCTCGGACGATCCGCTGATCGTCACCGCGGGCCGCCTGCACCACCAGAAGGACCACAGGACCCTCCTGCTGGCCTTCGCCAGGCTCGCCGCCGAGCGCCCGGCCCGGCTGCTGATCCTCGGCGAAGGCGATGAGCGCCCGGGCCTCGAAGCCCTGATCCGGGACCTGGGCCTGGCCGAGCGCGTGCGGCTGGCCGGACAGGTCGACGACCCCTTGGCCCGGATGAAGGCGGCCGACCTCTTCGTGCTCTCCTCGCGCTTTGAAGGCCTACCCACGGTCCTGATCGAGGCCCTGCTCTGCGGTCTGCCGGTGGTCTCGACCGACTGCCGGCACGGGCCGCGCGAGATCCTCGAGGGCGGACGCTACGGAACCCTGGTGCCGGTCGGCGACCCGGAGGCCCTGGCCGCGGCCATGGTCCGGACCCTCGATGCGAAGAGAGATCCCGAGGCGCAGCGCCAGAGGGCGATGGCCTTCAGCGCCGATCCGGCGGCGGCGCGCTACGAGGCGCTCTTCGCCGATCGGCCGGAGCCGAAGGCTCTGCCTGCGGAGGTTTCCTGAGAATGGGCCTGGCCTGGTGCCGCCGTGCCGAACGGGCAAGCGGCCCTTCGGCCGATCAGCCCTCGCTGCCGTCGCTCTCGCCGCCGCAGGGGATCTCGCCCGGCCGGGAGGGAAAGCTGAGGCACTCCTCGGGCAGCAGCGGCTCCAGGGCCACGGCGACGTCGTGGGGATCGTCGAGAAAGGTCACGCCGAGCAGCATGCTGTCGCGCCAGGCGACCCGCATGGCAAGGTCGACCGGGTTGGCCAGGCGCAGCTTCAGGGCCAGGCGGACCGTCGCCTCCTCGAAGTCGGGAAGCGGCCGATCGAAGAGCAGGCGCGCGCCGTTTACCGAGAGGTCGATGACCATGCAGTTCAGCACCTCGTCGGCGACCAGGACGCAGCCGGACATGAACTTCACCGCCCGGGCGTAGGTCCGGCGTTCATCCTTCTCCAGCTTCAGTCTGACGAGATCCTTCACCGCTGCGGCCTCCTTCGGCCGACCTGCGTGGTTCTTACGCCATCCGAATTAACACCTTTAGGCTTAAGGTTTCCTTAGCCCGGCGCCGCTTTCGCGCCGCCGAAAGGTCGGGTTAACCGACCCCGGCTAGTCTCTGCCCGGCCGGCCCGAGGCCGCCGAGGCCGCCGGCGCCCGCCGACTCGCGGCGGCGGCGGAGCCAAAAGGGCCTTCACGGCGTCGGCCCGCGGAGTCAAGATCCCGACCCTGCGAGGGCGCGCCTCGCGTTTGCTTGGGGGAAAGGCATGCGTTCCAGGGGACGCGCGATCGCAAGCGCCGCCTTGCGATGGACACTCGAGTTCCTGCCGCGGAACCGCCTCGGCGACACCGCCTTCTCGGCCGTGATCTTCGCCGTCCATCACTTCCGCCTGCCGCGCTGGCGCCGGCCGGTGACCTTCAACGACCACCTCTTCGCGATGAAGCAGCGCGGCGAGCTCTGCGATCCGCTGCGCCGCCACGTCACCGACAAGCAGCGGCTGAAGGCCTACATCGCCGAGACGCTGGGCCCGGGCTTCACCCTGGAGACCCTGGCCCTGCTCACCACGCCGGCCGAGATCGCGACCTTCGAGCCTCCACAGCTGCCCTGCATCATCAAGCCGACCCACCTGAGCGGCGAGATCGTCCTGGTCGAAGACCGGGACCAGCCCCTGGATCGGCAGCGCATGGCGGGCTGGCTGAGCATGAGCCACTACGAATGGTCGCGCGAGGCCAACTACAAGGACCTCCGACCCGCGGTCATGGTCGAGGAGTACTTCGTCGACTCCAAGGGCGGCGTACCTCGGGACTACAAGCTCTTCTGCATCGGCGGCCGGGCGAAGTTCGTCCAGGCGATCAACGACCGCTTCGGAGCCCCGACCCGCAACCTCTACACCAGGGACTGGACCAAGCTGCCCTTCGCTTACAACTACCCGGCCGGGGGCCTGGACCCGCGGCCCGAGCGCCTGGGCGAGATGTTCCAGCTCGCCGAGCGCCTGGCGGCGCCCTTCTCCTTCATGCGCGTGGACTTCCTGGT
>JASJBF010000022.1 GCA_030066685.1 Kiloniellales bacterium
ATGTCAAGGGCTGGTAAGGTTCTGCGCGTTGCTTCGAATTAAACCACATGCTCCACCGCTTGTGCGGGCCCCCGTCAATTCCTTTGAGTTTTAACCTTGCGGCCGTACTCCCCAGGCGGTGTGCTTAAAGCGTTAGCGGCGCCACCGAGGAACTAGGTCCCCCAACGGCTAGCACACATCGTTTACGGCGTGGACTACCAGGGTATCTAATCCTGTTTGCTCCCCACGCTTTCGCGCCTCAGCGTCAGTACCGGACCAGATAGCCGCCTTCGCCACTGGTGTTCTTCCCAATATCTACGAATTTCACCTCTACACTGGGAATTCCGCTATCCTCTTCCGGACTCTAGTCTATCAGTTTCAAAGGCAGTTCCCAGGTTGAGCCCGGGGCTTTCACCTCTGACTTGATAGTCCGCCTACGCGCCCTTTACGCCCAGTAATTCCGAACAACGCTTGCCCCCTCCGTATTACCGCGGCTGCTGGCACGGAGTTAGCCGGGGCTTCTTCTGCGGGTACCGTCATCATCGTCCCCGCTGAAAGCGCTTTACAACCCTAAGGCCTTCTTCACGCACGCGGCATGGCTGGATCAGGCTTGCGCCCATTGTCCAATATTCCCCACTGCTGCCTCCCGTAGGAGTCTGGGCCGTGTCTCAGTCCCAGTGTGGCTGATCATCCTCTCAGACCAGCTACGGATCGTCGGCTTGGTAGGCCGTTACCCCACCAACAACCTAATCCGACGCGGGCCCATCCCAGGGCGATAAATCTTTCCCCCATGAGGCGTATACGGTATTAGCTACAGTTTCCCGTAGTTATTCCGTACCCCAGGGCAGGTTCCCACGCGTTACTCACCCGTGCGCCACTGATGTACCCCCGAAGGGGCCTCATCGTTCGACTTGCATGTGTTAGGCCTGCCGCCAGCGTTCGTTCTGAGCCAGGATCAAACTCTCAAGTTGACCTCCCCACGACCGGCCAAAGTCGACCGCGGGACAAAGGCACCTCGTCACAAGAGCTTTTCCTTACTAAAGAATGCTTGGCTGCATTCACGGATGCATCTCAGACAGAGGTCCTGATACCGGTCTTCCCGATATCCGAGACCGCCGTCCGCGCATCCCTTCCTTCTGATCCACAATGACAAAGAGCCGGCGCGAAGCACTTCCCTGAAGCTGTCGTCCATCAGAGACGTGAGCCGCGCAGCACGGCCGGAAATCTGACCGCACAAAAGAGCCCCACCAACCGAATCGATCGGCGGCGCAGGGCCGCAGAGTATATCGAGAGACCTCTGGCCGTTCAACACTTGGTTAACAGCCCTTGGCCAATCCGCCGTTCGGCGGTCCGCGCTGGCTTCCCGGAAGGGGCGCCGTGTCGCGGCGGATGGGTATATAGGCCGATGCCGGATGCCTGTCCAGCACTTTGTCGCGACTTTTTGCAACCGAAATGAAATTTTTTCCGGCGGCTGCCGACGGCCATCCGCGTGTAATGGTACTTGGGGATTTTCCTTGAAATTTCAAGCAGATTTGAGGCGCGGCAAAAGAGCCCCCTCGACGCGGCGGCCCGGCGGCCGACCGAAACCGGGATCAGATCAGGCCCAGCGCGCGCAGTTCCGCCAGCATCTCCGGCGGCATCTCCGCCAGGTCCTCGACGCCCTTCCCGAGGTCCCGCGGCGCCTGCTCCGCGGTCAGGTAGCGCCAGCCTTGAAAGGCGCGCTGGCTGCGCGGCTCGGTGCGGACCAGCTCCGGGTCCAGGACCAGGGCGGTCATGGCCCGGCCCTCACGGTCGGTCACGGCCTCGATGTCGAGGATCCCCTGGCGCGCCCGGATCAGGCCGCGGATGACCCAGTAAATGGAGCCGCCGTCCAGCAGTTCCTCCCGGCGGCGCGGCATCATGCGGGTGAAATGCAGCAGCCGGCCTAGCTGGCGCCGGCGCTGCGCCTGCCAGCGGGCGAGCGTCTCGAGGTCCTCCGAGCCCACGGCCAGCTTGATCAAATTGAGGGCCACGGCCCCGTCCCTCCAGAGTTTGCCTCTGCAGGTGGCGCCCCGGCACCTCCCGCACAAGTCCTTCCCGCCGCCAAGGCAAGCGGCTGGCGCCCGCGAGGTCAAGGCCGCCACGGCGGGCCGAGTCGATTCGTCGCCTCGCCGTCATCTCCCGGCAAAGGAACCGTGGCAGTCCGGCGCCCTGGAGTCGGGAATCTCCCCGAAACGCGAGGCTTTGGCTTGCACCGCGGGCCTGGGCTGACATTGTTGTGCGATGACGACGCACCTGCCCCCCGGCGCCAAGCCTACCAAAGCGCCAAGTCGCCTCTTCCTCGAGATCCAGAAGGCTTCCCGCTTCGTGACCGTCGGGATCTTCAACGCGGGCGTCGACATCCTGCTCTTTGCCGTCCTTTACTACCTCGCCGGATGGCACCTGATCCTGGCCCACGTCGTCGCCTTCACCACGGCCATCACCATCGGCTTCTTCCTGAACAAGCTCTGGACCTTCAACGACCGCAGCCGGGGCGGGGAAGCGGTGCTCAAGGGCTTCGCTTTCATGGCCTCGAGTGCGATCAGCCTGGCCATCGCCACCGCCGCGATCTGGCTGGCCGCCCAGGCCATGCCGGCGATCATCGCCAAGGTCGTTTCCGACCTCTGCGCCTTCGCCTGGACCTACGCCGCCGCCCGGCTGCTGATCTTCCGCCGCAGCTGATCCCGGCCGGCGATCTTTGCCTTGAAGGCCAAGGGGCGGGTCGCGTAAGCAGCTTGATCAGCGACGAAATCCGAGGACGCCTGCCCAATGGCCGAGCCGAACCCGCGATTCCAAGCCTTCCTCCAGGCGGTCGGGCGGGCCCCGATCATCCCGGTGCTGACCATCGAGCGGCCGGCACAGGCCGCGCCGCTGGCCCGGGCCTTGGCCGCTGGCGGCGTCGCGGCGATCGAGATCACCCTGCGCCGGCCCGGCGCGCCCGAGGCTATCGCGGCCGCCGCCGAGGCCGCGCCCGAGCTGCTGGTTGGCGCCGGCACGGTGCTCGATGGGGAGCAGCTCGACTCGGCGGCGGCAGCCGGCGCCCGCTTCGCGGTCAGCCCTGGGGCGACCCCGGCGCTGCTGGAGGCCGCACGCGGCTGGGAACATCCCTTCCTGCCCGGCGTCGCCAGCGCCTCCGAGGTCATGGCCGCCCTGGCCCAGGGCTTCCGGCGCCTGAAGTTCTTTCCGGCCGCGCCGCTCGGCGGACCGGCGGCGCTCAAGGCCCTGGCCGCGCCCTTCCCGGAGGTCGGCTTCTGCCCGACCGGCGGTATCAGCCGCGACTCGGCGGCGGACTATCTTCGGCTCGACTGCGTGTTCTGCCTCGGCGGCTCCTGGATCGCCCCGGAGCCACTGATCGAGGCCGAGGCCTGGGACGAGATCGCCGGCCTGGCCCGGGAGAGCCTTCAGGCCCTGAAGGCGGCCCCATGAGGCTGGCCGCCATCGGCGAATGCATGGTCGAGGCGACCCTCGACCAGGCCGGCCCCTTCGCCGGCCCGGCGAGGCTGGGCTTCGGCGGCGACACCCTGAACACCGCGGTCTACGCCCGGCGCTGCCTGCCCGAGGCGGCCCGAGTCGCCTACGTCACCGCCCTGGGTGACGACGTCTTTTCCGACTCGATGCTGGCGGCCTGGCGGGCCGAGGGGCTGGAGACCGACCTGGTCTATCGCCTCGCCGGCCGCCGGCCGGGCTTCTACGCCATCGCCACCGACGAGTCGGGCGAGCGCCGCTTCTACTATTGGCGCCGGGAGGCAGCCGCCCGGTCCCTGCTCGAGGACGGACGTGACCGCGACCTTGCGGGCCGGCTGGAGGGCGTCGAGATGATCTATCTCTCGGGAATCACCCTGGCCATTCTCGGCGAGGAGGGGCGAGATCGCCTGCTGGCGCTGCTGCAGGACCTGCGCGGCGCCGGGGCCAAAGTGGCCTTCGACGGCAACCACCGCCCGGCCCTCTGGCCCGAGCCGGCCGCCGCGCGGGCCGCCTACGAGGCGATCGGTCGGCTGACCGACATCGCCCTGCCGACCTTCGAGGACGAGGCCGCGCTCCACGGCGACGAGACCGTCGATGCCACCGCTGCGCGCTGGCTCGACTGGGGTGCCCGGGAGGTCGTGGTCAAGCGCGGCGCCGAAGGCTGCGCCGTCGTCACGCCGGAGGGCCGGGTCGCGGTGCCCGGCCGGCGGGTGGAGCGGGTCGTCGACACCACGGCGGCCGGCGACTCCTTCAACGGCGGCTATCTCGCCGCCCGGCTCCTGGACAAGACGCCGGCCCAGGCCGCGGCCCGCGGCTGCGCCCTGGCCGCCGAGGTCATCCAGCACCAGGGCGCGATCGTGCCGCGGCAGCAGTCCTGATCTGAGATCTGCGGCCCGCCGCAGCTTTCCGCCAATCGACCACCGCTCCTCGGTGTTTGGTCTGATCGGCGCCTTGCGAACCCTCCCTCCCCTCGATCGAGGAGGAGGCCATTGCCAGGCACCGTCTCAGCGCTCAGCCCGCCTTGCCGGCCAGCGCCTGGGCGACCTTGGAAGCCGGGGGGCGGCCGAGGTGGTCGGAGATGAAGCGGCCGGCGGCGGCCAGTCGGTCGAGGTCGACGCCGGTCTCGATGCCGAGGCCGTCGAGCATGTAGAGCACGTCCTCGGTGGCGACGTTGCCGGTGGCGCCCTTGGCGTAGGGGCAGCCGCCGAGGCCGGCGACCGAGGAATCGACCACCGCGACCCCGAGCTCCAGACAGGCCAGGATGTTGGCCAGGGCCTGGCCGTAGGTGTCGTGGAAGTGCACCGCCAGCCGCTCGACCGGCAGCGCCTCGGCGGTGGCCATGAGCATCGCCTGGGCCTTGGCCGGGGTGCCGACCCCGATGGTGTCGCCGAGCGAGACCTCGTAGCAGCCGAGCCCGTCCAGCTTGGCCGCAACCTCGACCACCCTTTCGGGGGCGATAGCGCCCTCGTAGGGGCAGCCGAGGACGCAGGAAACGTAGCCGCGCACCTTCATGCCGGCGGCCTTGGCCGCCTCGCAGACCGGGGCGAAGCGCGCCAGGCTCTCGGCGATCGAACAGTTGATGTTCTTCTGCGTGAAGCTCTCGGAGGCGGCGCCGAAGATCGCGATCTCCTCGACCCCGGCGGCTGCGGCGGCCTCGAAGCCCTTCATGTTGGGCACCAGGACCGGATAGCTCACCCCTGCCCGCCTGTCGATGCCGGCCAGGACCTCGGCCGAATCGGCCATCTGCGGCACCCACTTGGGCGAGACGAAGGCGCCGGCCTCGATCGCCCTCAAGCCGGTCCCGGCCAGGCGGTCGATCAACTCGATCTTGACCGCGGCCGGGATGGTCGCCGCCTCGTTCTGCAGGCCGTCGCGCGCGCCCACCTCGACGATCTTGACCTTGTCAGGCAGGCGCATCGGCATCAGCCCTCCGTCGCTTCGAAGGCGAGCAGCTCGGCGCCCTCCTCCACGAGGTCGCCGACGGCGTAGTGCAGCGCCTCGATCCGGCCGTCGGCCGGCGCGGCGATGGTGTGCTCCATCTTCATCGCCTCGAGAATCAGGATCGGCGCGCCGCGCTTCACCTCCGCGCCCGAGGCGACCAGGAGCTGGGTGATCTTGCCCGGCATGGGCGCGGTCAGGCGGCCGCCCAGGCTCTCCTCCTCGGCACCCGGGGCCCAGGGATCGTCCAAGGCCAGGGCGTAGGCCCGGCCGTCGAGGAAGACGGTGAAGGCGCTGGCCCGGCGCACCACGGTCGCGGTGACCTGGCGGTCACCGAGATCCGCGCGCAGCCGGCCCTCGGAGTCGAGGTTGGCGCGCGCGGCCATCGATCCGCCGGGCAGGTCCAGGACGAAGCCGCCGGCGCGGTAGTGCACCGTCACCGGGATGCGGACGTCGCCGTCGAGGAAGGTGACCTCGTTGTGGGTCTCGACGTTGAGCCGCCAGCCATCGCTGCGGAACCAGGGCGAATGGGGATCGGCGGAACGCCGCGCCGCCGTTTCCGCCGCGCTCCGCCGCCGCTCGAGCTCGGCCAGGCAGGCCAGGGCGACCACGGCGTCGGGCAGCGGCCCGGCCTCGGGCAGCAAGGAGTCGCGGTGGCGCGGGATGAAGCCGGTATCGAGCTCCTCGGCGGCGAAGGCCGGATGGCCCGCGAGGGCGGCGAGGAAGGCCAGGTTGGTGGTCAGCCCGACGACCTGGGTCCGGGCCAGGGCACCCCGGAGACGGCGCAGCGCGGCGGCGCGGTCCTCGTCCCAGGCGATGACCTTGGCGATCATGGGGTCGTAGTGGACCGAGACCTCGTCGCCCTCGGCGACCCCGGTGTCGACCCGGAGGTGCCCGTCGTCCGCCGGCAGGCGCAGATGGCTCAGGCGGCCGGTCGCCGGCAGGAAGTCGCGCTGCGGATCCTCGGCGTAGAGTCGGGCCTCAAAGGCGTGGCCCTTGCAGGAGATTTCGTCCTGGGCCAGTGGCAAGGGCTCGCCGGCGGCGACCCGGAGCTGCCATTCGACTAGGTCCTGGCCGGTGATGCATTCGGTCACCGGATGCTCGACCTGCAGGCGGGTGTTCATCTCCATGAAGTAGAAGGCCTCGCCCTCGACGATGAACTCCACCGTGCCGGCGCCGCGGTAGCCGATGGCCTGGGCGGCGGTGACCGCGGCCCCGGTCAGGGCCTCGCGAAAGGCCTCCGAGATCCCCGGTGCCGGCGCCTCCTCGATGACCTTCTGGTGGCGGCGCTGCAGGGAGCAGTCACGCTCGAAGAGGTGCACGCCCTCGCCCCGGGAGTCGGCGAAGACCTGGACCTCGATGTGCCGGGGCCTGGTCAGGTACTTCTCGATCAGCACCCGGTCGTCCCCGAAGGCGGCCGCGGCTTCGCGCTGGGCCGCCGCCAGGGCCGCCTCGAAGTCGTCGGCTTTCTCGACCACGCGCATGCCCTTGCCGCCACCGCCGGCGGAGGCCTTGATCAGGACTGGGAAGCCGATCTCCGCGGCCGCCTTCGCCAGGACCTGGGGATCCTGGTCGGCGCCATGATAGCCGGGCACCAACGGCACCCCGGCCTTTTCCATGATCGTCTTGGCCTCGCTCTTGGAGCCCATGGCCCGGATCGCCGACGCCGGCGGGCCGACGAAGGCCAGCCCCGCCGCCTCACAGGCCTCGGCGAAATCGGCGTTCTCGGAGAGGAAGCCGTAGCCCGGATGGATCGCCTCGGCGCCGCTCGCCACGGCCGCCTCGATGATCGCCTCGGCCCGGAGGTAGCTCTCGGCCGCCGGGGCCGGGCCGAGCCGCCGGCCCTCGTCGGCCAGGGCGACGTGCTGCGCGCCGCGGTCGGCCTCGGAATAGACCGCGACCGTACGCAGGCCCATCCGCCGCGCCGTCCGGATGATCCGGCAGGCGATCTCGCCCCGGTTGGCGATCAGCAGGCTCGCGAACATCACCGGGCCTCGCCGGAGGAACCGTCAGGGATCGTCATTGCGCGTGCTTCGAGGCCTTTATCCTGTTCAACAGGAGTCGGTTCAGCGCCTGGGTCACGGCGTCCAAGTAGGCCTTCTGAAAGGGGAAGTCGTCAATGAAGTGATAATGGTGGTTCATCAAGGCGTTGGCCTCGAAGACGAGGATCCGGCCGTCGCCGAGCTTGGCGAAGTCGACGCCGAAGTAGTCCAGCGGGATCGCCTCCGTCATCGACAGCAGGGCCCGGTGTGCGGCGTCGCCGAGGTAGGCCCGGGGATCGGCCAGGAAGGCCTGCTTCTCTTCGACCATCCAGCTGTTCTCGAGCATCAGGCGCCGGACCTCCTCGTGGCCCCGAACGTACCAGTCGTCGGAAATGAAGAGGTGCACAGGATAGAGTTCGCCATCGACAAAGAAAGCCCGCAGTTTCGTGAAGTCGCCCCGGGGGCTGGAGAAGTCGATGAATTCGCTGACATAGAGCGCGCCGCTCTCGTGCTTTGCGAGGTAGGCCGCGAGGGCGGCCTCGTCGGCGATGTGCTCGGGGCTCTCTCCGGCGTGAGGGCCCGCGCAGCGCAGCAGCACCGGAAAGCGGATGTCGCGGGCCGCCATCAGCGACGGCAGCGCCGCGGTCTTCCGCTCCTCTTCGCCGACCCGCAAGGTCCTGGGAGAGGCGATGCCGTCCCGGCCTCGAAGCAGCTGGTGGTTCCGGTCCCGCTGGGTCTCCGCGATCGCGGCCGGCGGGTTGAGGACCGGCACGCCGGCACGCGCCGCTATGGCCTGGGCGATCGCGAGGCAGTTCGGCATAGCGTCGGGGTCGGAGATGGCGTTGAAGACCACGTCGCAGTCCGGCAGCGCCTCCACCGCCCGTGCCGGGTCCAGGCCGTCGACGAAGACATCGCACTGCCAGAACCTGTCGACATCGAAGTGGCTGTCGGCGTTGTTCATGCCGATGAAGACATGGAAGGTGTCGCTGGGCGCGATCTGGAAGCTGCTGTCCTCGAGGCCCTTGAGCACGACCACGCGCCCGGCCTCCTGACCCCGCGCCGCACGCACGGCCGTTCGCTTGAGCTCGAGGCCGCGCTTGGAGTGCGCCCGGGCCTCGTCGATTCGGCCCAGCTTGCCCAAGGCGGCGGCCAAGCCCATGTGCCCGGCGGCAAAATCCGGATTCAGATCGACCGCGCGGCGATAGGCGGCGACCGCGGGCTCGCGGAAGTCCGCGAGGAGATTGACGTGGCCAAGGTTCGCATAGGCCTCCGCGAGGTCCGGCTGAAGCTGGAGCGCCCGCCGGAAACGGGCCATGGCGCCGTCGAACTCGCGCTGGCGCTTCAGGACGCCGCCCAGATTGACCTCCGCCTCGGCCAGCTTGGGATCGAGCTGCAGCGCCCGCTCGTACGACCTCCGCGCGGCTTCGAGCTCCCCCAGGTCGCGCAGCGCGTTGCCCAGGTTGAAGTGCGCCGGCGCAAAGCCGGGTCTCAGCTCGAGACAGCGGCGGTAGGCGGCGACGGCAGCCTGAAGGTCGTCGAGCCGGTGCAGGGTGTTCGCGAGGTTGAAATGGACATCGGCGAAGCCGGGGCTCAGCTCGGCGGCACGCCGATAGGCCGACAAGGCCCGCGTCAGTTCTCCCCGCTCGGACAGGAGGTTGCCGAGGTTGAAGTGGGCCTGCATGTGATCCGGGTCCGCAGAAAGCGCCTTTTGCAGGCTTTCCAGGGCGGCCTGGCCGCGGCCCTGGGCCTGCAAGGCGCTGCCCAGGTTGGTGTGGAAGCTGGGGTTCGCCGGGCTGCGGCGGAGGGCCTTCTTGATCAGCTTGACCGCTTTCTGTGGGTCGCCGCGCTGATGAGCCAGGACGCCCAGCATGTGCAGGGCATCGGCCTGGCCGGCCTCAATCTTGAGCACGCGGCGAAAGGTCGATTCGGCGGCCGCCAGCCGGCCGGCGCGAAACTCTCGAATGCCCTGCTGAAAAAGGCCGGGCAGGTCCATGGCCCCCTCCATCCGCCTGCGGCTGCGGCCGCCGGGTCGCACCCGAAGGGCCAAGCCGCAAGCGAGACTAGCAGCCTCGGCCAGCGGGTGAATCCCTCAGAAACGGTAGGTCTGGCTCGTACCGGGCTGGCAGGCACTCAGTCTTTGTCACGGACGAAGCTCGGGCGGCGCTTTTCCAGGAAGGCCGAGACCCCTTCCTTGGCTTCCGCCCCGGCGCGGATCTCGGCGATCCGCTTGGCAGTTTCCTCGACCAGGGCATCGTCGATCTGCCGCCCGGCCAGGTCGCGGACCAGGCGCTTGGCCGCGGCCTGGGCCTCCGGGCCGCCGGCCAGCAGCGCCTCGAGCACGCGGCGCCCGGCCGCCTCGAGATCCTCGGGCGCCACGACCTCCTGGACCAGGCCGAGGCGCAGCGCCGCCTCGGCGTCGAAGCGCTCGGCCGTGACGAAGTAGCGCCGCGCCGCCTGCGCGCCGATGGCCGCGATGACGTAGGGGCTGATCACCGCCGGGATCAGGCCGAGCTTGACCTCGGAGAGGCAGAAGCTGGACCGGGTCGCGGCGATAGCGATGTCGCAGCAGGCGACCAGGCCGACCCCGCCGCCGTAGGCCGCGCCCTGGACCAAGGCGATGCTCGGCTTGGCGAGATCGTTGAGAGTGCGCATCAGCCCGGCCAGGCCGCGCGCGTCGGCCCGATTCTCCTCTTCCGAGTAGCCGGCCATGCGCTTCATCCAGGTGAGGTCGGCGCCGGCCGAGAAGCTCTTGCCTTGGGCGCTCAGCAAGACGGCACGGACCTCGGGGGCCTGCTCCAGGCGCTTCAGGGCCGCGGTCAGTTCGGCGATGAGCTCGTCGTTGAAGGCGTTGTGGACTTCCGGCCTATTCAGAACCAACCGGGCGATGCCGGCTTCGTCGATTTCCTCAAGGAACATCGGCGCGGCCATTCCGCCCCTCACATCCGGAAGACGCCGAAGCGGGTCGGCTCGGCCGGCGCGTTGAGCGCCGCCGAGATGCCCAGGGCCAGGGTCATGCGGGTGTCCAGCGGGTCGATCAGGCCGTCGTCCCAGAGCCGAGCCGAGGCGTAGGTCGGGTGGCCCTGGTGCTCGTACTGCTCCAGGATCGGCGCCCGGAAGGCGGCCTCGTCGTCCTCCGGCCAGGTATCGCCGCGGGCCTCGATGGCGTCGCGGCGGATGGTCGCCAGCACGGTCGCCGCCTGCTCGCCGCCCATGACCGAGATCCGGCCGTTGGGCCACATCCAGAGGAAGCGCGGCGAATAGGCACGGCCGCACATGCCGTAGTTGCCGGCGCCGAAGCTGCCGCCCAGGATGACCGTGAACTTGGGCACTTTGGCGGTGGCGACCGCGGTCACCATCTTCGCGCCGTCCTTCGCGATGCCGCCGGCCTCGTACTTGCGGCCGACCATGAAGCCGGAAATATTCTGCAGGAATATCAGTGGAATGCCGCGCTGTGCGCAGAGCTCAATAAAATGCGCGCCCTTAAGCGCCGATTCGGAAAAGAGAATACCGTTGTTGGCAACAATTCCGACCGGGTAGCCCCAGATCCGGGCGAAGCCGCAGACCAGGGTCGTGCCGTAAAGCATCTTGAACTCGTCGAACTCGGAGCCGTCGACCAGACGGGCGACGACCTCGCGCACGTCGTAGGGCTTCCTGAGGTCGGCGGGCACGATGCCCAGAATCTCCTCGGGGTCGTAAGCGGGTTCGCGCGGCTCGGAAAGATCCAGCGCCATACCCTTGGATCGGTTGAGATTTCCGATGATGCGCCGGGCGATTGCCAGGGCGTGATGATCGTCGCTGGCCATGTGGTCGGTGACCCCCGAGGTGCGGGAATGCACCTCGGCGCCGCCCAGGTCCTCGGCCGAGACCGCCTCCCCCGTCGCCGCCTTGACCAGCGGCGGCCCGCCGAGGAAGACCGTGCCCTGGTTGCGCACGATGATCGACTCGTCCGACATCGCCGGCACGTAGGCGCCGCCGGCGGTGCAGGAGCCCATGACCACGGCGACCTGCGGGATGCCTTTGGCCGACATGTTGGCCTGGTTGAAGAAGATCCGCCCGAAGTGCTCGCGGTCGGGAAAGACCTCGTCCTGGTTGGGCAGGTTGGCGCCGCCGGAGTCGACTAGGTAGATGCAGGGCAGATGGTTCTGCTCGGCGACCTCCTGGGCGCGCAGGTGCTTCTTGACGGTGATCGGGTAGTAGGTGCCGCCCTTCACGGTGGCGTCGTTGGCGACGATCATGCACTCGCGGCCGCTGACCCGGCCGATGCCGGTGATGATGCCGGCCGCCGGCACCTCGCCCTTGTAGAGGCCGTAGGCGGCGAGCTGCGACAGCTCGAGGAAGGGCGCGCCGGGATCCAGCAGATTGCGGACTCGGTCCCGGGGCAACAGCTTGCCGCGCGACAGGTGGCGCGCCCGGGCCTTCTCGCCGCCGCCCTGCTTGACGCTCTCGACCTTGTCCCGCAGGTCCCGGACCAGCGCCAGCATGGCTTCCCGGTTTTGCTTGAAAGCGTCCGAGCGGGGGCTGATCGAGCTCTTGAGGACCGTCATATCGGGACTATCTGCGAAGCTTGGTGCAATTTTCCGGCGCACAGCTTTGGCCAGGCCGCCGCGGAGAGCAAGGGGAATTGGCGCGGCCCGGTACTTGCCGGCCCCGGCGCGCTCCTTCTAACCTGGACCGGATCCAAGGGGAAAGCCCGCGATGACCGCCTCACCCAGCCTCGACCGGTTGCGCGCCGCCGCCGAGCGCGTGCATGCGGTCATGCCGCCGACGCCGCAATATTGCTGGCCGCTGCTGTCCCAACGCGCCGGCTGCGAGGTCTGGGTCAAGCACGAGAACCACACACCGATCGGCGCCTTCAAGCTGCGCGGCGGGATCGTCTACATGGAAGCCTTGCGCCGCCGCGATCCGGACACCACCGGCGTCATCGCGGCGACCCGCGGCAACCACGGCCAGAGCGTCGCCTGCGCCGCCAGCCGAGCCGGCCTGACCAGCACCCTGGTCGTGCCGTTGGGCAACAGCGTCGAGAAGAACGCCGCAATGCAAGCCTTCGGCGCGGAGCTTGTCGAGCACGGCCACGACTTCCAGGCGGCGCTAGAGCACGCCCGCGACCTGGCCGCGGCGCGGGGCCTGCACTTCGTCGAGTCCTTCCACGACGACCTTGTGCTGGGAGTCGCCAGCTACAGCCTGGAGTTCCTCTCCGCCTGCCCCGACCTGGAGACGGTCTACGTGCCGATCGGCCTGGGCTCCGGCATCTGCGGCATGATCGCGGCACGCGATGCCCTGGGCCTGACGACCGAGGTGGTCGGGGTCTGCGCCGAGGGCGCGCCGGCCTACGCTCTTTCCTTCTCCGGCGGCGCGCCGGTCTCGACCAACGCCGCCGAAACCCTGGCCGACGGCATGGCCTGCCGGGTGCCGGAGCCGGCCGCGGTCCGGGCGATCAACCGGGGCGCCGCACGGGTCGTGACCGTGAGCGAGGATGAGATCAAGGCGGCCATGCGGGCCTACTACAGCGACACCCACAACCTGGCCGAGGGTGCCGGCGCCGCGGCCTTTGCCGCCGTGATGCAGGAGCGCGAAGCCCTGGCCGGCCGCAAGGTCGGTGTCGTGCTCACCGGCGGCAACATCGACCGCCCGCTCTATCAGGCCGTCCTGGCCGAGCGTTGATCCGCGGCGGGTGAGGGTGAGTCGCCGCAGGCGCCGCGCTCGATCTGGATCGTCGAATGATCGAGGCCGTACTCGGCCTTCAGGAAGGCCTGGATCGCCGACAGCGCCTGCTGGTCGTCGCAGCCTGCGGCGAGGCGTGCGTGCAGGGTGATCAGCGGCCGCTCCTGGGTCAGGCACCAGACGTGGACGTGGTGCACGTCCGCGACCCCCGGCACGGCGGCGGCGACCGCGCGCTGGAGCTCGGCGATGTCCAGCCAGTCCGGCGTGCCCTCCAGCAGGATGTGCGCCGACCTGCGGATCACGAACCAGGCGCTGCGCACGATCAGCAGCGCCACGGCGAGGGACAGGATCGGGTCGATCGGCATCCAGCCGGTCAAGAGGATGACCAGCGCCGCCGAGATCGCCGCCGCCGAGCCGAGCAGGTCGGAGAGCACGTGGAGCGCGGCGCCGCGCAGATTGAGGTTGTCCCGGTCGCCGCCGTGCAGGATCGCGAAGGCGAGGAGGTTGACCAGGAGGCCGGCGACCGCGACCGCCATCATGGTGCCGCCGGCGACCTGGACCGGCACCTTCAGGCGCTGGACCGCCTCGACCAGGATCCAGCCGACCACGACGATCAGCGCCAGCCCGTTGACGAAGGCGGCCAGCACCTGGAAGCGCGAGTAGCCGAAGGTGCGGCGCGGATCGCCCGGCCTGCGGCCGAGGCGGAAGGCCAGCCAGGCCAGCAGCAGGGCGACGAAGTCGGTGACCATGTGGCCGGCGTCGGCCAGCAAGGCCAGGGAGCCGGAGACAAGGCCGCCGATCACCTCGACCACCGCGAAGCCGCCGGTTAGGACCATGGCCCAGAAGACCCGGCGCTCGTTGCCCGCGTTCGCCGCCGGGGCGTGATCATGATGGTGGTGGTCGTGGTGCGCGCGGGTCACGCCGAGGCCCTCGTGCCGCTGCGCGGCTGCACGGGATCTACCAACCGCCGCTGTCCAGCCAGCGCTCGACGTCCGGCAGGTGATCGTGGCCCCAGAAGGGCTCGCCGTCGACGATCAGGATCGGCGAGCCGAAGACGCCCGCCTCGACCGCCCGGTCGACCTCGCGGCGCAGGCGGTCCTTGACCGCCTGGTCCTGAAGGGCGGCCGCGATCGCCGCGCGCTCGACGCCCCGCTCGGCGGCGATCTCGATAACCGTTTCGGCGCGGGAGATGTCTCGACCCTGGCCGAAAGCGGCATCGAAGAGCGCCTTGCCGAGGCTCCTGGCCGCCGCGGCGTCGCGGTCCTCGAGCCAGTAGAAGGCGCGGGCCGCGGCCACCGAATGAAAGGGAAAGGACTCCGGCACCACGAAGGGCACGCCGAGTGCGCGGGCGCTGCGCGCCAGATCCAGACGCGCGTAGTCGCCCTTGACCGGCATGTTCAGCAGCGGCTGCTGTCCGGTGACCTTGAAGAGCACGCCCAGGAGAAAGGGCTTCCAGGCCACCTCGCGACCGTGTCGGGCGCCGAGCTCGTCGACGACCTGGGCGGTCAGGTAGGCGTAGGGGCTGGAGAAGTCGAAATAGAACGCGATCGGCTGGACCATGCTCGGCAGGCGCCCTTTTTTGGGAGATTTCCGGTCCATATACCAAATCTCGATGATATCCGCCCAGCGCCAATTGCTGCAAAATCCTTCTGGGACTGCTGCCGCGATCCAACGCGGGCAGTCGCCCAAGTAAAGGCGGAACAGCGCAGCTTGGCGGCGCGTAGCTGTTCGAAGAAGTCGGGGGGTTAATTGGAATATATGGTGTTTTCTTCACCTGTTTTCCACGATATGTTGTGCGGTGTGAGGCTAGTGGGGCAGCGTTCCCACAAACCTGGCGGCGTTGACAGGGACGCTATCGCAGATGGCCAATACCTCGGCACGAGCCGGTGCGGTTGAACGGCGCAAGCCGTTGCCTGAAATGGCGGAGCGTGGGAGCACATCGCAGGGCGATCGCGATTTGTGGCGTCTGCAAGAACGCTACGAAGACTATCTTCGATCGACCGTTGACTGGGTCTGGGAGTGCAATGCCGACCTAGTGCTGACCTACGCCTCGCCGCCGGTCGCATTAACCCTGGGCATACCGGCGCAATTGCTGCGCGGTCGCGCGCTCCTCGACCTCGGCCGCTTCGAGGACGGGCAGACCGGCGTCGACGCGGCGGAGACCGCGATCGCCAACCGCCGTCCCTTCCGCAACGCCCGCTTCGTGATCGTCAGCGGCGACGCCGAGGTCGCCTACCGGCTGTCCGGCGTGCCCAGCTTCGACGAGGCCTCCGGACACTTCACCGGCTACCGGGGTACCGCGATCCTGGACAAGAGCCCCGGCCCGGACGTCGACTCCCCCGAGGTCGAGCGCAAGCTGGTCGAGACCCTGGAGACCGTGCTGGCCCGCAACATCGAACTGGAGACCGAACTCGCCGCGGCCCAAGGCTCGGAGAACTTCGGCGACGGCTACTTGGCGCGCCTGGCGCACGAACTGCGCACGCCGCTGAACGCGATCGTCGGCTACGCCCAGCTTGCGACCCGCCAGGCGGCCGAGACGCTGCCAAAGCAGATCGTCGGCTATCTGGAGAACATCGTCACCGCCTCCCGCCACCTGGAGACCCTCCTGGCCGACCTGGACCGCTCGAACCGCCAGGACCCAACCGAGCGCCTGCGCAACGAGGTGGTCGACATCTCGGAGGCCTTGCAGGAGGCCAAGCGGATCGTGGTCCTCAAGGCCGGCGAGGCAGGCGTCGACCTGTCGCGGGTCGGCCCGGTTCCGCCCTGGCGGGTCCGCGGCGACCGGCGGGCCTGCATCCAGATCCTGGTGAACCTGCTGGGCAACGCGGTGAAGTACACGCCCGAGGGCGGCGCGGTCGGCGCCGAAGCGGTGCCGGTCGACGAAGGTACGCTGGAGATCAAGGTCTGGGACACCGGGATCGGGATCCCGGAGAGCGAGCAGGAGCGGATCTTCCAGAGCCACTACCGCGCCGACCACGGAAAGATCCAGCACCCCTCCTCAGGCCGAGGCCTTGGGCTGGCCATCGTCCGCGATCTCGCCCGGGCAATGAAGGGCGACATCCGCCTGGAGAGCATGGCCGGCACCGGCTCCTGCTTCATCCTGCGCCTGCCCCTGGACCGCAACGGCGGCCCTGTCGGCGTCACCGATTGATTCGGAGCAGCCCCGGGCCTTACCCCGCCAGGATCTGCCGGCCGATGACAAGGCGCTGGATGTCCGAGGTTCCCTCGTAGATCTGGCAGACCCGGACGTCACGATAGATCCGTTCCACCGGGAAATCGGCGAGGTACCCGTAGCCGCCGTGGATCTGGATGGCGTCGGAGCAGATCCGTTCCGCCGCCTCCGAGGCCAGCAGCTTGGCCATGCAGGCCTCCTTGAGGCAGGGCTGGCCGGCGTCGCGCAGGGCCGCGGCGTCGAGCACCATCAGCTCGGCGGCGCGCAGCTGGGTCGCCATGTCGGCCAGGCGGAAGGCCACGGCCTGCTGCTGGGCGATCGGCTTGCCGAAAGCCTCCCGTTCCTTGGCGTAGGCCAGGGCGGCCTCGTAGGCGGCGCGGGCCATGCCGAGGGACTGGGCGGCGATGCCGATGCGCCCGCCCTCGAGATTGGCCAGGGCGATCTTGTAGCCCTCGCCTTCCTCGCCCAGCATCAGATCCGGGGTCAGCTCCAGATCCTCGAGAACGATCTGGCAGGTGTCCGAGGCCCGCTGGCCGAGCTTCTTCTCGACGCTGGCGACGCGGTAGCCCGCTGTCTCGGTCGGCACGACGAAGGCCGAGATCCCCTTGCTGCCCTTTTCGGGATCTGTCACCGCGAAGACGATCGCCAAGTCGGCGTTCTGACCCGAGGTGATGAACTGCTTCACGCCCGAGAGGATCCAGCGGTTGCCGTCACGCCGGGCCCGTGTCTTGATCGCGCTGGCGTCGGAGCCGGCCTGGGGCTCGGTCAGGCAGAAGGCGCCGAGCATCTCGCCGCGCGCCAGGGGCCGCAGGAAGCGCTCCTTCTGCTCCTGGCTGCCGTAGCCGAGGATCGGCATGCAGGCGACCGAGTTGTGCACGCTCATGATGGTCGAGCAGGAGCCGTCGCCGGCGGCGATCTCGATCAGCGCCAGGGCGTAAGAGACGCTGTCGGCCCCGGCGCCGTCCCATTCCTCCGGCACCAGCATTCCGAGGAAGCCGAGCCGGCCCATCTCGGTGATGGCCTCCGCGGGGAAGCGGGAGTCGCGGTCCCATTCCGCCGCCTTGGGAAGCAGCTCGCTCTGGGCGAAACTGCGCGCGGTGTCCCGGATCAGCTGCTGCTCTTCGCTCAGGATCACGCCGTCCTCCCTTCGATCGGCGGCGCTTCGGTCAAGCTCACCATGGGATCTCCTCGCCGTCGTGGTTGAAGAAGCGCCCGCTGTCCTCGGCGCTCAGCCCCTCGATGACCCGACGCAGGCCGGCGGCGCTGGTATCCGCGGAGATGTCGGCACCCGCCCCGCCCATGTCGGTCTGGACCCAGCCCGGGTGCACCGCCACCACGGTAATGCCGCGCGCCGCCAGGTCCGCCGAGAGCCCCTTGGTAACGGCGTTGAGCGCCGCCTTGGACGAGCGATAGATATAGGCGCCGCCCGCGTTCTGCGAGATCGAGCCCATGCGGCTGGAGACGTTGACCACCAGCTTGCGGTCGCTGCGGCCGACGTGCTCGACGAAGCGCTCGACCAGGCGCAAGGGGGCCAGGGTGTTGACCGCCAGCACCTTCAGCCAGTCGTCGTAGTCGGTCTCTCCGAATCCCGTGCGCGGGCCATAGATGCCGGCATTGTTGATCAGCAGGTCGATCGCTTCGTCGGCCAGTTCGCGCGCCAGGCTGGCGACCCGCAGGCCGTCCGTCACGTCGACCCGGTGCAGGCGGATCTCGCCCGCCACCGCTTTCAGGTCTCCGGCCTTGTCGGGCTGTCGGCAGCAGGCGTGGATTCGCCAACCGTCGGCGGCGAAGCCGCGAAGCAGTGCGAGCCCGATGCCCCGATTGGCGCCGGTGATGAGCAGGGTCGGCAAGGTCAAACCTCTCGGCAGGACAGGACTTCGCTGCGCCGCAGCCCAGCCCTGCAAATAAAGGGCGATCCCCGGCCGCTGGCAAGCCGCGATCAACGGCACCGGCCGGCCGGCGCCGAGACCTGCGCCGGCTCTGGCACCCGATACGCCGGAGATTCTCCTGGCGTCGTCCGGATTTCTGGATACAAAGCCAGCAGCAGAGCGAAAGGGGAAGCGGGCATGCTGGCGGCTTGGGGCATCATGGCAGGGCTGACACTGCTGGCGCTGTCCCTGGGCCTCCAAGCTAGCCTTCTGGGGGTGCGGGCCGGGATCGAGGGCTTCTCGACCGAGGTGACCGGGCTGATCATGTCCGGCTATCCGGTCGGCTTGATCGCCGGGATCGCAATCGTGCCCAAGCTGCTGCCGCGCATGGGCCATGGCCCGCTCTTCGCGGTCCTGACCTCGCTGGCGACCTGCGCCCTGCTCGCCCAGGCGAGCTTCGCGCACCCGGCAATCTGGGGCGCGATGCGGGTGGTCGTCGGCTTCGGCTACGGCGGCCTATTGATGATCGCCGAGCACTGGCTCAGCGACCACGCGCCGGGTGCCGCCCGGGCGCGCCTGCTACCGGTCTATCTGACCGCCGGACACAGCGCGCTCCTGCTCGGCCAGGCCTTGATTCTGCTCGGGGACCCGGCCGGCTTCCAGCTCTTCAGCCTGGCGGCGGTGATCACCTCGCTGGCCCTGGTGCCGATCCTTGCCAGCGCGCGCCGGACTCCCAAGGACACGCCGCTGATCCACATCGGCCTTTGGCACCTCTTCCGCGGCTCGCCGCTGGCCGCCGTGGTCGCCCTGGGCAGCGGCTGTGCCTTCGGCGCCGTGTTCTGGATGGGCGGGCTCTACGGCCGCGTGGTGCAGATCTCGGACCTGGACGTCAGCCTGCTTCTCGGCAGCTTTCTGGGCGGCGGGGTCCTGCTGCAATGGCCGATCCTGCGCCTGTCGCGGCGCCTGGACCGGCGGGGGGTGATGGTGTCGCTCAGCTTTGCCGCGGCGGTCGCCAGCTTCGGCGCGGTCTTCGTCGCCCTCCTGCTGGAGGACATCCCGGGCGGCGCCGCCTTCTCCAAGCCCAGCTTCTTCGTCGCCATCGGGCTGATCGGGGGCCTGTCGCAATCCCTGGCCGCCCTGGCGATCGGACACGCCATCGACCGCTTCGGCAGCGCCGAGACCGGCGCCGTCGGCGGCAGCCTGACCTTGCTGTTTCTGATCGGAAGCGGGCTCGGGCCCTTCGCCGCCGGCTTCATGATGTCGCCGCGGCTGATCGGCCACAACGGGCTGTTCCTGTTCTTGACGCTGGTCCACCTGGCGATGGGGACCTACGCGCTCTATCGCATGGCGCGCCGCGAAGGCCTCCCGGCAGGCGACCAGGGCCCAGCCCCGCCGACCGGCCCCAGCGCCTCGCCCATGGCTTTGGGCATGGCGATCAAGGCCCTGCGGACCAGCCGCTGAGGACGAGGCGCCGGCCGGACCCGCTCGCGGGTCCGAAGGCTCGGCTCAGCCCCCCTGCCTATGCAGCGTGGGTCTTCGGCGTCAGTTGCGCACCGCCGCACTGCGCCGCAACTCCCGGATCGTCTCTCGGACCAGTTCCCAGGACGTTGCGGCCTCGTGGTCGCCCAGCGCGGTGAGCTCGCGCACCCGCTCCCTCACCTTGCGCTCGGCGGCCCCGCCGTGCTCGGCGATCAGGCGCTCCGCGGCCACCCAAGTATCAAGCTCGCTATTCATAGATCCCGATTACCGGAGCTCTCCTTCCAAACCGTTAAAAGCAGTTTTGGCGGAAGGGGATAAGGGGTTTTCCCTGAGGGAGGTTCGAGCTTCCGTTTCGCGCGGGGAAGCGCGGGATCCGGGCCTCTCCGACGCCCGGCCGTGGGGGCGTCCCCCCGCGGAGCCACCGGTTCCGCCGGCGCGAAGGCCTGGTCAGGCCGACGGGTCGCCCCCCAGGAAATCCTGGCCGGCGACCCGTCGCTGGAACGCTTCAGAGTCCATCGGAAACGTGGCTCGATCATCGGGCCTTTCGGCGACGGTGACCACGAACAAGCCGCTTTCGCCATACCTGGCGGCGTCCAAGCCCACACCCCTGCCTTTTCGGGCCGGAGGCGCAGCGGCCTGAGACGGTCTGCCCGGGACGCGCCCCGGCAGATCGCCGAGGAGCTTAGGCCCGGCCTTGTAAAACAAGTATAAAATACTGATTTTTAAACAAATCTCATCGACTATCCCAGTCTATCGAAAGGAGATGCCAGGGGCCTCGTTCGCGGTGGGCTGGGCACCCCTTGCCGGGCCTTGGCGCCCCGAGCCTCTGGAGTCGAACCTGCCGGCCGTCCGCGTCGGGGGCGACCTTGCGGCCTCCGGCAGGACCGGCGGGCACAGGCGTTTACCCGATCATAACCGGGGACGGTGTCTCATAGGGGCCGGATCGCGGGGCTTTCCCGGTCAGAAGAAAAACTGGAAAAATCGATCCGGAATGATTATATTTCAGAGTATTGAGAGGAAATTTTATAAAGTAAGGTTAACATATGCAGTCCGACCGACGAAAAGCCTGGTACGGACTCCTGAGCGCCACGCCAGCCAGGGACGCTAGGCTGCGTCCTGCCTCCGGCCCGGCCCGGCCGAAAGCGACACGCCTCGATCCGAACCTTTGCCGGCCAGCCTGGGCGCTGGTCCTGCCCGTGCTGCTAATCGGATCGGGCGCCGGGCCGTCCGAGGCAAGCGAAATCGAGTCTCTGATGCCTCCCGGCTACGGCGAGCCGGCCTCCACCGGTCAGCCCGGCGCGCGCCTCGGGGCGGCCGACGGGCAAACCGTCCCCGAGCCGCTGGGCGGTCATAGCCTGCAGCTCGGGCCCGGCGCCGCTCTGTCGTGGAACGGTGTGACGCTCTACCACCATAACGCCTACCCCGAGGATCCGACCGACGGCCGTCCGGATATCGTCCTGGCACCCGGGTTCACGCCCTTGATCCTAAGTCCCGGACCACAGTCCGGCGGGGTCCCCCGCGCCGGGGAGGGGCTGCAGAGGCGAAGCTTCAGCAGCAAGTCGTCCTCCTCGAGGCGGCGCAGCCGGGTGGCGGCCGGCCTCTCGCAGAACTTGGGCCCGATCGACCTCGCGGTCACCGGCGACTATGGCCGTTACAAGCTCCCGGTCCGGTCGGACGTCAATCTCTCCAATGAAGAAAAGCTGCTAAGGCTCGGCGCCAATCTCGGAATCGGCGGGTTCGAGGTCCGCGGCTCGATGGGCGCCGAGATCAAGCCCTTCGAGATCGGCAATACTCTGGCCTGGGACCTCGCGGCAACCTTCAACGAGGGCCCCTGGGCCTTCGGACTGGCCTATACCTATTCCTTACTGGCCGATGCGCCCAATCAAGAGGAGGTCGACACCCTGGGAACGCTGCAGAGCGGGCTGCGCTACGCGATTACACCGGATATGTCGGCCGGCGCCCACGCGATGTTCTTCACCTTCACCGACGAGGACGATCAGGACGTCACCGACATGGCCGGCGTTCTCAGCTTCTCCATGCGCTTCTGAAGCTTGGCGCCTAGAGCGGGATGATTTGAAGTCGAATCGACTTCAAATCTGAATCCCGCTCTACTTCAACAGATCAGAGCACGATTCAGATATGAGGTTGCTTCAACCTCATATCATCGTGCTCTAGGGCGCCTTATCTGCAGGAACCGGAAAGCCTTTCACCTCTGTCAAGGTCGGCGGAGGCATGCGTGCCGATCGATAGTCCGTCGTGCGGCAAGGCGAGCGGAAAATGGCCCGCGCTGAGGCGCTCTCTATGCCGGGGACCCGGTGACGGCAAAAGATCCAGCGCAGCGATGCACCGCACAACGGGGCCCGTGATCAGATTGCCACAGCGAGCGAGGGTAGAACTTCAAGAAGTGGAAGAGCGACTCCCTGCAAGCCTCTTCTTCCGCTATAGGTCGTGACCGCCTTCCGCGCTCAGGCCAAAACCTTCTCGCGCTCCGCCGTGGTCATGGCGCTGCGAACCTTCTCGAAGGCGCGGACCTCGATCTGCCGGATCCGCTCGCGCGAGACGCCGAACTTTTGGGCCAGGCTCTCCAGCGTCGGCGGCTCCTCGGCCAAGCGCCGCTCCCGGAAGATCACCCGCTCGCGCTCACTGAGATCGCCCATAGCCTGCTCCATCAACGCCCGACGCTTGACCAGTTGGTCGGCCTCGACCACCAGGTCTTCCTGGTCGGGGGACTCGTCGGTCAGGAATTCCTGCCATTCCTCGCCGGATTCGGCGTTGAGCTTGGCGTTGAGCGAGTGCTCGCCAGCCTCGAGGTATTGGTCCATGTCGACGACGTCGTCCCGGGAGACGCCCAATTCCTCGGCGATGGCCTGGGCCTGCTCGGGCGACATCCGGTTGCCGTAGGTTTCGACGTCACGGGCCTTGAGGCGGCGAAGGTTGAAGAAGAGCTTCTTACGGTCCGCCGTGGTGACCGCGCGAACCGGCATGTAGCTGCGCAGCACGTAGTCCTGGATCGCCGCCCGTATCCACCAGGTGGCATAGGTCACGAAGCGGTTGCCGCGATCCGGATCGAAGCGGTCCATGGCCTGCATCAGACCCAGGTTACCTTCGGCGATGAGATCGCCGAGCGGCAAACCATAGCCGGTGAACCCGCGGGCAACCTTAACAACGTAGCGCAGGTGGGCGCCGGCCAGGAGGCGGGCGGCCGCCGGGTCGCGCTCGTCGCGCCAGCGCCGCGCCAGGTCCCGCTCCTCTTCCACGCTGAGGATCGGAAACCTGCGGATCTCGTGCATGTAACTGGTCGGAATGCTCGCCTGTCTCAAGTTCATCTCCTTCCCCGCACTATACGCGGGGCTCCTCGCCGTTACCCCGTCCGGACACACCTCTTACTTGCCGAGGGGTCCCCAGAGGCACTTCAACGCCGTCGCTCCTTTTTCGGAAGTGACCTACATATGGGAACATATCCGGAACTTTTCAACTGGCTTTGCTGTCCTGCACGTCCTCTCGCGATCGGATATAACGTCTCTTGCTTGTTATACGCGGCGACCGGCCGTTTTGTTCCAACTTGCGTGTGTCTATCACCGGTCAAAGCTTCGTGACCGGCCCAGAAAAGCCACAAGGCGGTCGCTGCAGCGGCTCGGGCATTTCTCTGCAGGTCTTGTTTATCCACAAACTTATACGCGGAATCGCTGGGCTTGGTTTGGTTGCTATGACCCCGATCGGAGAGAACCCGGGGATGCCGAGGCTGGGAATCCGCCCGACCGGGTCCGTTCTGCCGTCGGGCCCTTGACCTGGGTCATGGCCGAGGCCTGCCGACTCCCGAATTCTGCTCTTCTCGCAACGTCAGGACAGCGTGATCTGGGCCCGGATCCGGGAGCCCGGCCGCAGGACGCGAGTGGATGATGAAGGAATCACAAATCTCCGGGAAGCAAGTCGACGGGCCGGTGTTAAGAAGACGATCCGTGATATGCTCGTGACGGCAGTCGCGTGGTGCAGCGGTCGCGGCAGGCGCAGGCGGCCGTGAGGAGAGACAAGGGGGATGACGACATGACGGCGCGTTCGAGCATCTCTGGCTTCAAGCCGCGGCCGCGGCCGGCGCGGATGCCCCAGCGACCCAAGGACGAGTCGCTGCGCTATCGGGCGGACAAGATACCGATCACCCCCGAGCAATGCCGCATGGCCCGGGCCGCGCTGCAGATGACCGTGCGTCAGCTCGCCGACCGGACCGGGGTCTCGCCCTCCTTGATCACCCGCTTCGAGAACGACCGCCTACCTCACGAAACCGATACCCTGAGCCGGCTGAGAACCGCCTTCGAGGCGCGAGGCATCGAGTTCATCCTCGACGACGTCCTCGGCGTGCAGCTGCGCAATCCGGCGGGCTGAGCCCGCCGGCCCTTCAGTGGAGCTCCGCCGCCGCGACCACCACGCCGGCGACGATCAGGCCCTCGATCTCCGACTCCGACCAGCCGTGCTCGGCCAGTACCGCGCGGCTGTGCTCGCCGTAGAGCGGCGCGCCGCGGCGCAGGCCGCCCGGGGTGCCGGAGAACTTGACCGGCGTGCCGAGAGTCCGCACCGGCCCCAGGCGGCTGTGCTCGGCCTCGGTCACCATGCCCCGGGCGAGGGCTTGAGGATCGGCCTGCATCTCGGCGATCGACTGCACCGGCCCGGCCGGGACGCCGGCGGCGTCCAGGGCCGCCAGCCAGTCCGCCGAGGCCCGGGTCCGGAAATGCCCGGCCAGGCGCGCCGCAAGCTCTTGCCGATGGGCCATGCGCGCGCGGTTGTCCGCGAAGCGCGGATCGGCGGCCAGCGCCGGCTCACCCAGGACCTCCGTCAGCCGCTCCCAGTTGGCCTGGTTGGCGGCCCCGACCGTGATCCAGCCGTCGGCGGTCTCGAAGGCCTCGTAGGGCGCGTTCAGCGGATGTGCCGAACCCATCGGGCCGGGCGGCTCGCCGGTGGCGAAGCACATCGCCGACTGCCAGTAGGTCTGCACGATCCCGGCCTCGAAGAGCGAGGTGTCGACCTGCTGCCCCCGCCCCGTCTGCAGCCGCCGGGCATAGGCGGCGGCGACGCCCAGAGCGCCCAGGATCCCGGCCGTGATGTCGGTGACCGGCGCGCCGACCTTGACCGGCGGCCGCCCGGGGCCCTCGCCGGTGATGCTCATCAGGCCGCTCATCCCCTGGGCGATGAGGTCGAAGCCGGCCCGCTCGACGTAAGGGCCGCTGCGCCCGAAGCCGGAGAGCGAACAGTAGATCAGGCCCGGGTTCTCGAGGCTCAGCGCCTCGTAGCCGAGGCCGAAGCGCTCCATGGTGCCGCTTCGGTAGTTCTCGACCACCACGTCGGACTGGAGGATCAGGCGGCGGACCACGGCCTGCCCGGCCGCGGTCTTGAGGTCGACGGCGATGCCCCGCTTGTTGCGGTTCATCATCATGAAGGCCGCAGATTCCCCGCCGATGTCGGGCGGCAGGGTGCGCCGGGTGTCGTCGCCGCCCGGCACCTTCTCGACCTTGATCACCTCGGCGCCGAGGTCGGCGAGCATCAGGCCGCAAACCGGGCCGGCCATGATGTGGGCCAGCTCGATCACCTTGATCCCGGCCAGGGGACCGGTCGGCTCCCCACCGCTCTCGTTGGCCATCTCAGCGCCCCTTGAAGTCGGGCTTGGCCTTGGCGAGGAAGGCCTTGTAGCCGGTCCGGAAGTCCTCGGTGCCGAAGCAGGCGAAGCCCTCGTCGAGCTCGGCCTCGGTCAGGGGCGCCCCGCGCGCCAGGCGCCGGATGAAGGCCTTGTGCCAGCGGTTGACCAGGGGCGCCCCGGCGGCGATGCGCGCGGCCGTCGCCTCGGCCTCGGCTTCGACCGCATCGTCCGCGACCACCCGGTTGACCAGGCCCTTGGCCAGGGCCTCCTCGGCGCCGAGGATCCGGGCCTCGAAGAGTAGCTCCTTGGCGACCGCCGGGCCGACCAGGGCCAACAGGCCCTCGATCTCGGGATAGGCCATGACCAGGCCCAGGCGGTTGATCGGCACGCCGAAGCGGCTGGAGCGGCCGCAGATCCGCAGATCCGCGAGCGCCGCGATCTCCAGGCCGCCGCCGACGCAGATGCCCTGGATCATGGCGACCACTGGCACCGGGCAGTCGCGGATCGCGCCCAGGGTCGCATGCATGATCGCGCCGTAGGCCCGGGCCTGCGCGACGTCGGAGCGCTCGGTCTCGAACTCACCGATGTCGTTGCCGGGGCTGAAGGCGCGCCCGCCGGCGCCGCGCAGCACCACGCAGCGCAGGCTCCCGTCTCCAGCCAGCTCGCGGAAGACCTCGCCCAGCCGCTGCCACATCGGCTTGGTCATGGCGTTGAGCTTCTCCGGCCGGTCGAGCACCACGGTCGCGACGGCGTCGCGCCGCTGCAAGGTTATCTGTTCATGCATCATCTCAAGACCCTCCGGCCAAAGGCTCTTCAGCGATAGAAATACTCGACCAGGCTCATGGGGATGGCCGGGACATAGGTCACGATCATCAGGACCAGGAACAGCACCGTGATGAACTGGACGTTGACCTTCGAGACCTCCCAGACGTCGGCCTTGGCGATCGAGCAGGCGGTGATCAGGACGCTGGCTACGGGCGGAGTCTGCTGGCCGATGCCCAGGTTCAGGGTGACGATCAGGCCGAAGTGGATCGGGTCGATCCCGACCGCCGTGATCAGCGGGATGACCACCGGCACGACCAGGATGATCGCCGCCGCGGAATGCAGAAACAAGCCGATCACCAGGAAGAAGACGTTCAGCAGGGCCAGGACCACGTAGCGGTTGTCGGTCAGCTCCAGGATCGCAGCGGCCAGCTTCTGCGGCATCTGCAGCTCGGTCAGGTAGACCCCGACCAGGGCCGAGGCGGCGACCAGCAGCATGACCACCGCGGTCTGCAGGCCGCCGTCGATGATCGCGCTGCGCAGAAAGGGCCAGTCGAGGTCGCGGTAGATCACCGCGCCGATGAAGAGCGCGGCGACCACGGCGATGCCGCCGCCCTCGGTCGCGGTGACGAAACCGCCGAAGATGCCGCCCAGGATGATCACCGGCAGCAGCAGCGCCCAGGCGGCCTCCTTGAAGGTCAGCCAGAGCCGGGAGACCTGGAAGACCTCCTCGACCGGCCAGCCCAGGCGCCGGGCCATGAGGTAGGACACGATCATCATGCCCAGGCCGCCCAGGACGCCCGGGATGATCCCGGCGACGAAGAGCTGCACGATCGAGCTGTCGGACATCACGCCGTAGAGGATCATCGGGATCGAGGGCGGGATGATCACCGCCAGGGTCGCCGAGGAGGAGGTCACCGCGGCGGCAAAGGCGCGCGGATAGCCGCGCCGCTTCATCGCCGGGATCAGGACCGAGCCGGTCGCCGCCACGTCCGCCACGGCAGAGCCCGAGATCTCGGCGAAAAACATCGAGACCGCGATGTTGACCATGGCCAGGCCGCCCCGCACGAAGCCGACCAGGGCCGAGGCGAAGGCGATCAGCCGCTGCGAGATCCCGGAGGCGTTCATGATCGCGCCGGCCAGGACGAACATCGGGATCGCCAGCAGTGGAAACTTGGTCGCCCCGTCATACATGACCAGGGCGACGTTGGGCAGGATGTCGAGGCCCTGGGTCGCGACCATGGCGCCGACGGCGACGATCGCCAGGGCGACCGCGATCGGCACGTTGATCAGGATCAGCGTCATCAAGGCGAGCAGCATCAGGAGCAGGATCACGACCCCTCCTCCGCCGCTTCGCCCTCGTGCAGCAGGCGGCCGGCGCGGACCCGGCGCAGCTGCTCCGGCAGGCTGATCAACTGGCCGAGGAGGAAGAGGGCAGCGCCGATCGGGATCACCGACTGGGTGAACTGGACGGGCACCCAGGGCAGGCTGACCAGGGTGTCGCCCTCGAGCGCCTCAAGCACCGTCATACCGACCCAGGCCAGCAGGACGAAGAAGGCGGCGACCGCCAGCTCGCCGAACCAGAAGAGCGCCAGGCGCGGCCCGATGGGCAGTGCCTCCAGCAGGCCGGGAAAGCCGATGTGGGCGCGCTTGTATGCCGCCAGGGCGGCGCCGTAGTAGGTCAGCCAGGCGAGCTGGATCGAGGCGACTTCATCGTACCAGGACAGCGAGGCCCCGGCCTTGCGGCTGATCACGGCGAAGACGACGACCGCGGTCAGCGCCACCATGAGGAAGATGACGACGGCTTCGAGCAGCCGCCCATAGGCTCGGCCGAACCCTGCCATGGCAACCTCGCCCTGCCTCCCCTGGCGCAAGGAAAGCCCCCCGCAGACCGGCTGCGGGGGGCTTCGCGAAAGGGCCTACTTGCCCAGGCCGATGGCCGTGTCGACCAGTTGCTGGCCGCCCGGCACCGACTCGGCGTACTCCGCGTAGATGTCCTGGCTGGCGGCGATAAAGGCGGCCTTGTCCGCCTCGTTGACCTTGATGCCGCCGCCGCGCAGCTTCTCCAGCAAGTCCTTCTCCAGGCGCGCCGCGGTGTCGTAGACGAAGGCCTGGGTCTCCTTAGCGGTCTCCTCCAGGGTCTTGCGCACGTCCTCCGGCAGCTTGTCCCAGGCCTTGGACCCGACGGTCACATAGGCCGGCGTGTAGACGTGGCCGGTCAGCGAGAGGTACTTCTGCACTTCCTGGAACTTGGCGCTGTAGATCTGCGCGAAGGGGTTCTCCTGGCCGTCGATCACCCCGGTCTGCAACGCGGTGAAGACCTCCGAGAAGGACATCGGCGTCGGGTTGGCGCCGTAGGCCTGGAACATTTTGACCCGCCAGGTGCCCTTCGGCGTGCGCAGCTTGATGCCCTTCAGATCCTCGGGCTTGGCGATCGGCCGCAGGTTGTTGGTAACGTGGCGGAAGCCGTTCTCCCAGACCGCGATGATCTTGTAGCCCCGGGCCTCGGCGGCCGGCGCCAGACGCTTCCAGAAGATCTCCTTCTCGATCTTCGCCATGTGCGCCCGGTCCTTGACCAGGTAGGGCATCTCGAAGAGGCCGAACTCGTCGGCCACGGTCGACATCACGGTCGACGGCAGGGCGAAGTTGACCGTACCGAGCTTGAGCTTCTGCAGCAGCTCCTTGTCCTTGCCGAGCTGGCTGGAGCCGAAGACGGTGACCTTGGCCTTGTCGCCGAGCTTGGCGTTGGCCTGCTTGGCGAACTCCTCGGCCGAGATGGCGAAGAGCGAACCCGGCGCGCCGACGTGGCCGAACTTGAGCTCGAGCTCCTGGGCCGAAGCCCCGGTGACGGCGAGCCCCCAGGCCGCCAGCAGCAGTGACAGTGCGATCCTTTTCATTTTTTGCCTCCCTAGGCGGATTTGCTTTTCTTGTTCTTGCTTGTCGAGAAAACGGTGAATGGGTCCAGGGTCCCGAGGTTTGAGACCCTGCGTCCCGGGTCCTAACCCGTCTTGGCGAAGGATACGTCGGAACGCTGGGCTTCACTCAGGAAATCGAGCGCCGCCTGCACGCCGCCCTTCTGGAAGGGGATTCCGGAGAGCGCCAGCGCCATTTCGACACCGGCCAGGGTCCCGGCCAGCATCAGGTCGTTGAAGTCGCCCAGATGCCCGATCCTGAAGACCCGGCCGGCGAGCTTGCCCAGCCCGGTGCCGAGCGACATGTCGAAGCGGTCAAGGGCGATCTTGCGGAGCCGGTCGGCGTCCTCGCCCTTCGGCACCAGGACCGCGGTCAGGCTGTCGCTGTACTCCCGCGGCTCCGCGCAGAGCAATTCCAGCTCCCAGGCGCGGACCGCGGCGCGGGTCGCCTGGGCATGGCGGCGGTGCCGGGCGAAGACCTTGTCCAGGCCCTCCTCTTGCAGCATGGCCAGAGCCTCACGCAGGCCGTAGAGCAGATTGGTGGCCGGGGTGTAGGGAAAAAAGCCCTTCTCGTTGGGGCCGAGCATCGCCGCCCAGCTCCAATAGGACCGGGGCAGGCCGGCGGTCTCGGAGGCGTTGAGGGCCTTGGCGCCGATCGCGTTGAAGCCCAGGCCCGGCGGCAGCATCAAGCCCTTCTGCGAGCAGCCCACCGTGACATCGACCCCCCAGTCGTCGTGGCGGTACTCGATCGAGCCGAGCGAGGAGATCGTGTCGACCATCAGCAGAGCCGGATGGCCGCTGCGGTTCATGGCCTCGCGGACCGCGTCGACCCGGGTGGCCACCCCGGTCGAGGTCTCGTTGTGGACGATGCAGACCGCCTTGATCCCGCCGTCCGGATCGGCCTTGAGCCGCGCCTCGACCTCCTCCGGGTCGACGCCGCGGCGCCAATCGCCGGGTACGAAGTCGACCTTGAGGCCCAGGCGGCCGGCCATCTCGCGCCACAGCGAGGCGAAATGCCCGGTCTCGAACATCAGCACCCGGTCGCCGGCGGAGAGCGTATTGACCAGCGCGGCCTCCCAGGCGCCCGTCCCCGACGAGGGGAAGACGACGGCGGCACCGGTCGTGCCGAAGACGGTGCGCAGGCCGGCGAGCACCTCGACGGCCAGATCGGCGAACTCCGCCCCGCGGTGGTCGATGGTCGGCAGGTCCATGGCCCGCAGGACGCGGTCGGGCACGTTGGTCGGGCCCGGTATCTGGAGAAAGTGTCGTCCGGCTCGGTAGCTCATGGCGCCTCGATCTGCCTCCGCTTCTAGGGTCCCCTTGGGGAAGCGAGCTGTCGAATAAATTGCATATTGCATTCAAAATGCAGATGTGTCAAAGCACCGGTATGCTCGATCGAAGCGATCGCACCTGCGGGCAGCCCCGGCCGAGCGGCGCGCCCGGTCGCGCGGGTCCGCGGCGATGACCGCCGCGCTCGGCAGCGCGCCGCGCAAGCCGAACCGGAACCGGATCGGCGATCCGGGACTGGCGGCGCGGCTGCGCGCTGCGCTGGAGGGCGAGGTGCTCTTCGACGCCTTCAGCCGCGGCCGCTACGCCACCGACGCCTCGCACTACCAGATCGAGCCGATCGGCGTGGTGGTCCCCAAGACCGAGGCCGACGTCCTGGCGGCGATCGAGATCGCCCGGGAGGAAGGCCTTCCGCTGCTGCCGCGCGGCGGCGGCACCTCGCAGTGCGGCCAGACCGTCGGCCGCTGCCTGGTGCTGGACACCTCCAAGCACCTGAACCGGATCCTGGACTTCGACCCGGAAAAGCGGGAGGTCACGGTCGAGCCGGGCCTGGTGCTGGACCGCCTGAACGCGAGTCTGCGGCCCGAGGGCCTGCACTTCGCGGTCGACATCTCGACCGGCAGCCGGGCCACCCTGGGCGGCATGGCCGGCAACAACAGCTGCGGCGCGCGCTCGATCCGCTACGGCAAGATGGTCGACAACGTGAGGGCGATCTCGGCCGTGCTTTCCGACGGCACGCAGCACGACTTCGGCACCCTCGCCGGGGTGCCGTCCGGCGATCCCCTCGCGGTGCGCGCGCGCAGCATTGCCGAGGGCGCCGCGGCGGCCATGGAGGCGCGCTTTCCCAAGCTGCAGCGCCGGGTCGGCGGCTACAACCTGGACCGCCTGCTGGACGGACCCGGCAACATGGCCCAGCTCCTCGTCGGCTCCGAAGGGACCCTCGCCTTTTTCACCAAGCTGACCCTGGGGCTGCACGAGATCCCGCGGAACCGAGTCCTGGGCGTCTGCCACTTTCCGCGCTTCTACGACGCTATGGCCGCGACCCGGCACATCGTCGAGCTGGAGCCAAGCGCGGTCGAGCTGGTCGACCGCAAGATGATCGAGCTGTCCCGCGACATCCCGCTGTTCCGCGAGGTGATCGCGCGCACGGTCAAGGGCGAGCCCGACAGCCTGCTGCTGGTCGAGTTCGCCGGCGACGACCGCGCCCGGCAGCTTGCCCGGCTCGGGGAGCTGGAGGCCCTGCTCGGCGAACTGGGATTCCCCGGGGCCGTGGTGCCGGTAACCGAGGCCGAGGCGCAGCGCGAGATCTGGGAAGTGCGCAAGGCCGGGCTCAACATCATGATGTCGATGAAGGGCGACGGGAAGCCGATCTCCTTCATCGAGGACTGCGCGGTTCCGCTGGATGAACTGGCCGAGTACACCGACCGCCTGAACGGTGTCTTCGCCCGCCACGGCACCAGCGGCACCTGGTACGCCCACGCCTCGGTCGGCTGCCTGCACGTGCGGCCGATCCTCAACCTCAAGCAGGAGATCGAGGTCCGCAAGCTGCGCGCCATCGCCGAGGAAGCCTTCGAGATGGTGCGGGCCTACAAGGGCTCGCACTCCGGCGAGCACGGCGACGGCCTGGTCCGCTCGGAGTTCCACGAGGCCATGTTCGGGCGCGAGATCGTGACCGCCTTCGAGGACCTGAAGGACAGCTTCGACCCCCAAGGCCTCTTTAACCCGGGCAAGATCGTCCGCCCGCCGAAGATGGACGACCGCAGCCTGTTCCGCTTCGGCCCCGACTACGAGGGTCAGCCCTTCGAGGCAGTGCTGGACTGGTCGGACTGGGGCGGCTTCCTCGGTGCGGTCGAGATGTGCAACAACAACGGTGCCTGCCGGAAGGCCGATCCGGGGGTCATGTGCCCGTCCTACCGGGTCACCCGCGACGAGCAGCACGTGACCCGCGGCCGAGCCAACTCCCTGCGCCTTGCGCTCACCGGCCAGCTCGGCCCAGAGGCGCTATCCAGCCCCGAGATGAAGGAGACCCTGGCGCTCTGCGTCTCCTGCAAGGCCTGCAAGCGGGAGTGCCCGACCGGCGTCGACATGGCCCGGATGAAGCTCGAGGTCCTGGCGCAGCAACGCCGGAGCGAGGCGCCGAGCCCGCGCGAACGGCTGATCGCCTACCTGCCCCGCTATGCCCCCTGGGCCGCCCGCCTGTCGCCGCTCATGAACCTGCGCGACCGGCTGCCGGGTGCCGCCGCCTTGAGCGAGCGGCTGCTCGGGCTCTCCGCCCGGCGGCCCCTGCCCCGCTGGCGGCGCGACGCCTTCCGCGCCTCCGAGGCCGAAGCGGGAGCGCCGAAGGAGGGCAGAGAGGTCCTGCTTTTCGCCGACACCTTCAACACCTACTTCGAGCCCGAGAACGCCCGGGCCGCCCTCAGGCTCCTTCAGGCCGGCGGCTATCGGGTCGAGGTCCCCCGCCCCGCGGCCGGCGGTCGGCCGCTGTGCTGCGGGCGGACCTTCCTCGCCGCCGGCCTGGTCGAAGAGGCCAAGGCCGAGGCCCGTCGTCTGATCAAAGCGATGCTGCCCGACGCCCTGGCCGGCAAGCCGATCCTCGGGCTGGAGCCGTCCTGCCTCTTCACTCTGAAGGACGAGATCCCGGCGCTGCTGCCGGGGGACGAGGCCGCGGCGGTGGCCGCCGCGGCAAGCCTCCTGGAGACCTTTCTGGTCAAGGAGCAGGACGCCGGACGCCTGCGTCTGCCGCTGCGCGATCAGGGTCGGAAACAGGCCCTGCTCCACGGCCACTGTCACCAGAAGGCCTTCGCCGTGATGACCGACGTGGAACGCTGCCTGAAGCTGGTGCCCGGGCTGGAGGTAACGCCCATAGCCTCGAGTTGCTGCGGCATGGCCGGGTCCTTCGGCTACGAGGCCGAGCACTTCGAGGCCTCCCGGCGAATGGCCGAGCTGAGCCTGCTGCCGGCCGTGCGCCGCGCCGGCCCGGGGGAGATCGTCGTCGCCGACGGCACCAGCTGCCGGCAGCAGATCCGCGACGGCAGCGGCCGCGGCGCGCTGCACGCGGCGCAAGTCCTGGCGGCGGCCCTGGAGACCGAGCAGGAGCGCGATCATGGCACGCGGTAGCGGCTCGCCACGGCAAGGCACGACCACGACGCCCGGGCACGCCGAGCGGATCGAGCGCCGCAGCCTGCACGACGAGGTCGTCGGCCGGCTGCGCGACATGATCCTGAAGGGAGAGCTGCGGCCCGGAGAGCGGATCCCGGAGCGCGTGCTCTGCGAGCGCTTCGGGATCTCGCGGACGCCGCTGCGCGAGGCGCTCAAGGTCCTGGCCACGGAAGGGCTCATCGACCTGCTGCCGAACCGCGGCGCCGCCGTCTCGCGGATCAGCGCGGCGGGCCTGCGCGAGGCCTTCCAGGTGATGGGCGCCCTGGAAGCGCTGGGCGGTGAGCTGGCCTGCGCCCGCATCACCGATGCCGAGGTCGCAGCGATCCGACGACTGCACGAGCGCATGGTCGGGCATCACCGGGCCGGGCGGCTCAACGACTACTTCGCCCTGAACCAGGCGATCCACGAGGCGATCCTGGCGGCGGCGGACAACCAGATGCTGGCCGAGCTCTATGGTCGCCTGCGCGGCCAGGTCCAACGCGCCCGCTTCGCGGCCAATCTCTCCGAGAGCCGCTGGCGTCAGGCCGTGGCCGAGCACGAGGAGATGATGGCCGCCCTGGATGCCCGAGACGCCGAAAAGCTCGGCCGGATCTTGAAACGTCACCTGAGAAACAAGTTCGAAACCTTGCTCGACGTGGTCGCCGAGGATCGGGATCAAGCGGCCGAATAGCCGAGCCCATCCTGATTCAAAACCGCAATGTTCTTGTCACGCTAACGTTGCTTGATGCTGCGGCCAAAACGCATAGCTTAGCCGGCACGCCAAATGTTCAAACGAGGGAGGACTAGGTTACGCCATGCCTAGCCAACACAGGTCTGTACGTTTTGTCGTCGAAATCGAAGGCCGGGGCGTCGGAGTGCTTGTCGCGCAGAGAACGGGCTACAAGTACTTCGCCGCCGACCACAGTACGGCGCGGCTCGACGGCCGAAGCTTCGCCACGCCCTCGCAGGCCCAGAACGCGGTTTCGGCGCTCTGCCGGCCGCAGGATCCCGACCAGAGGCAACGCACCCGCCACGGCTGAAACAGCCGTGACTTGCGGCGGAGAACGAGGCGGAAGATCCGGGCAGAGACCGTCGGAATCAGGCCTCTCGCGCTTCGCCGGTCAAGTCGATGCCCGGCTCGAGGCTTTCGAGAGACTCAAGTAGCGTTCGGTAGTTGTTGAGATCCCACTCTTCCCGTTCCGCGTCGAGGTTTTCCCAGAGCCGCCGGACCTTCACGGCAAGTCCGGCCGGTGTCCTCGCGTTAGTTTGACTAATTTCCAACTCAAGAGCGTCGAGCCGGCGGCCAAGTTCTTCGATATCGCGGTCGTCGCGGCTAGAAGAAACGGCCTTCTGCAAGGCCTTGAGTTCAACTTCCATCTCCAACAATGGCTCGGCGTTAGTACAGCGGCGTGCCATTTTGCCCCCTGGTCAGCCCTGACCTCTAAAAAAAGGAAATAATTCTTTGCGGTCCTTACTACAAAGCTATAAGTTGCAGTTCTGAACGAAAATCAGGTCCAATCCGTTCAGCACTGCGGGAAAACCCTAACTCGACTCAAGGACTAATTAGACTCGAGATAGGTCGAAAGCTGCACCAGTTCGGCCAAGGAGCCGACGGCCATCTTGTCCATGACCTTGGCCCGATGGGCCTCGACCGTCTTGGGGCTAATGTCGAGGGCGCGGGCGACCTCTTTATTGGAACGGCCGGCGACGATCAACTCGAAGACCTCGCGCTCCCGCGGCGTGAGCCGCTCGACCCGCCAGGTGACCTCACGGCGGATCTCCTTCTCGCGGCGCATCTTGGCATCGCGTTCGATGCAGAGCTGGATCCGATCAAGCATCGCCTGGTCGTTGTAGGGCTTCTCGATGAAATCGACCGCGCCCCGCTTCATCGCCCGCACCGCCGTGGGGACGTCGCCGTAAGCGGTCACCACGATGATCGGGATCGAGATGCCGTCGTTGGCCAGCTTCTCCTGGAGTTCGATCCCGCTCATGCCGGGCATCCGCACGTCGACGACCAGACAGCCTGCATCGGCCGGATCGTAGTCGCGGATGAAGTCTTGCGCGCAGGAGAAGGTCTGCACCTTGAGGCCGATGGAGCCGACCAACCACTTGAAGGACTGGCGGACCGCGGGGTCGTCGTCGACGACGAAGACTGTCGGCTCAGGCAGCATCTTGCATGGCCTCGTCGGCGCTTGGCAGCAGGAAGGAGACTTTGGTTCCGGCCCTGCGGCCCTTTTTCATGCTGATGCGCCCGCCGAGGGCCGAAATGATCGAGCGACAGATCGCCAGTCCCATGCCCATGCCGTCCTTCTTTGTGGATACGAAAGGTTCGAAGTAGGTCTCGCCGTTGGTCGCGGTGAAGCCGCGCCCGCTGTCGCTGACCGAGACCATGACCCGGCCGCCGGCCCGCCTCGAGGTCGCGATCCGCAGACGGCGCTCCGGAGCGGGTACGTCCTGCATCGCCTCGATGGCGTTCTTGACGACATTCAGGACGACCTGCTCGATCCCGATCTCGGCGGCGTGAACCTGTGGCAGATCGGCTGAGAGCTGCAGCTTGAAGTCGATGCGGTTGCGCCGAAGCTCCTCCTTCAGAAGGGCCATGACGCTGCGGATCGCGGCGTTGATGTCGACCATGCCCTTGGAGACCTCGCCTTCCGCGACGAAGCTGCCGATGTGGCGCAGGACGTCCCCGGCGCGCTGGGCCTGATCGCGGATCGTCGCCAGGATCTCGACCAGCTCGGCCTGGCTCATGCGGTCGGCCTCCAGCCGGCGCAGTGAGCCGGCACAATAGTTCACCACCGCGGTCAGCGGCTGGTTGAGCTCGTGGGCCAGGGCCGCCGCCATCTCGCCCATGGTGCTGCGCCGCTGGACCATGGCCAGATCGGCCTCGTGCTGGCGAATCGATTCCTCCGCCCGCTTCAGGCGGGAGATGTCGGTCCGGATGCTGACGATGCCGCCCTCCTTGGTCCGGATCTCGTTGACCTGAAGCCAGCGGCCGTCACTCAGCCTCTGCTCGAAGGGGCCCTGCGGATCGCGGTGCTGGCTGATGCGCTCCTGCAGCCAGTCCTCCTCGCGGCCGCGGGCATCGCCGATCTTGCCGGTCGACAGAGCCCAGCGGAGCTGGTCGCTGAAATGGGTCTTCGGCTTCAGCAGCTCCGGGGTCAAATCATAGAACTCGTTGAACTTGCTGTTGCACAGCACCAGCTGGTCGTCGGCGTCGTAGAGCACGAAGCCATCGTTCAGCGACTCGATCGCGTCCAGAAGGCGCTGCTGGGACTTGGCGAGCTTGGCCCGGCTCTCCCGCAGCTCCTCCTCGGTCCGCTTGCGGTCGGTGATGTCGACCACGGCGACCTGGGACACCGGCTCGCCGTACCACTCGGCGCGCTTGGCAAAATGGTGCAGGGTGATGATGCTGCCGTCCTTGCGCAGTGCGTCGACCTCGTAGGAAGTCGGCGCCGCATCGCCGCGGATCCGCGCCTCGGAATACTGCCGGATCCGCTCCCGCTCGTAGGGCGCGTAGGCCAGCTGCGGCGGGTCCAGGGCGTAGATCTCCTCCGGGGAATAGCCCAGCATGTCGGCATAAGCCTGATTGGCGAAGATGAACTCCTCGCCCTTGAAGATGAACATGCCCTGCTCGGAGCCCTCGACCACGTTGCGGAAGTGCTGCTCGCTGATCCGCAGGGCCTCTTCGGTCAGCTTGCGGTCGGTGATGTCGTGGGCCAGCGTGATCATGCCGCCGTCCGGCAGCAGATAGTCGCTGACCTCCGACCAGCGCGAGCCAGTGTGCCGGAACTCGAAGCCTTCTGCCGGACAGGTCCGGCGGATCAGGCGTTGCCGGGCCCAGAGCTCGGCATCCTCCTGCGAGGCGCCTATGCTCCGATTGTCCACGGCCGCCCAGACCAGTTGATCGAACCGGATCCCCGGGCGCACGTCGACGCCCAGCGCCTCGTAGCACTCCCGGTATTCCTTGTTGCAAATGACCAGGCGATCGGACTCGTCGAAGAGAGCGAAGCCGGCAGGAATCGCCTCGATCGACTTGGCCAGGCGGACCTCGGCCTGCTGGCGCTGCCGCTCGGCCACCACCTCCGCCGTGATGTCGGTGCCGACACCGCGGTAGCCGAGGAACTGCCCGGCGTCGCCGAAGAGGGGCCGGCCCGAGACCCTGAAGTGGCGCAGCGAACCGTTCCGCTGCCGGATGCTGTAGACGAAGTTCCGGATCTCCTTGTGCTTGTCCAGGTGCTCAAGGTGACGCTTCAGGACGCCGGCGTCGGTCTCGGTCAAGTCCAGGTCGCGATGGTCCTTGCCGATCAGGTCCTTGGCCTGGAGTTTGGCTGCCGTCTCGGTCCGCTGCGATACGAAGGTAAAACGCAGATCGGCGTCGGTCTCCCAGAACCAGTCGGAGGCGGCGTAGGCGAAGTCTCGCAGCCTCTGCTCCGAGCGGCGCACCGCCTGCTCTGCCTCTTCCTGCTGCTCGACCTGCAGGGTGATGTCGGTGGCCGTGCCGCGGTAGCCGGCGAAGCTGCCGTCGGCGGCGTAGACCGGCTTGCCGCTGACGCTCCAGTGCCGGGTCACGCCGTCGCGGCCGGTCAGGGGGTGTCGGAAGTCGCGAAAGGGCCGCCGGTTGACGAGATCGTCGCGGTGCTGGCGCCAGCTCTCGTCACCTTCCGGGTCGCCGTTGTAGACCTCCCAGCGGGTCTTGCCGATCAGCTCCTGGACGAAGGGCGCGCGCTGCTTCTCGGTCGATTCCCGGGCCCAGACATAACGAAGGTCCTGGTCCATTTCCCAGTAGCGGTCGGAGGAGGCCTCCACGAGGTCGCGGAAACGCGCCTCGTTCTGTGCGGCCAGATCGAAACGGGCGCGCATTTCCTGGAGGATCCGCCCGAGGCAGAACACGCTGCCCAGGAGGATCAGGCTGATCGCGAGGCAGAGGACGTCGGCCCGAATCCCCATCTCGCCCAGAAACGCGACCGGCCGCCCCCCCAGGCCGACAAAGACCTGCTCGAGCGCCAGGCCGGCCATGGCCAGGACGAAGAGCCACAGCCGCGGGTCTTTGAAGCGCCGGGCCAGATGTATTGCCCAGACCAGGGCCAGCGCCCGAACAGCAATGGAAATCAGTATGATACCACTCATCTTCGACCTCTCGACCTGCCCTGCGCGTGGCCGCGGTGGTATCGGCCTGCGCCGGGCTCCTGCAGCCCCTGGCGCATTATGGCATAACCCAAGCGCCCTTCGGAATGCGGAGTCTCAGGGATATACACCGAACAAGGGCTGGATCTACGGAGGACCCGAGACCGCCGGAAGCCGCCGCCTTGGCAGACCTCGAGCGGTGGCCGGAGCGGCCAGGAAAGGAGCCGGCGTCTCCGGCCAGGCTCTTGCGGATTGGTCTGGCGGGCCGTGGCCCCCGGCGGCGGCCGGGCCAGCGTCCAGAGCGAGGCGGAACAAGCCTCTGCGAGAGGCCCGCCAAGCCCACAGGCCAGGTCCTTGAAGGAGGAAGCACAGGCTTGGCGTCCCCAACGGGAATCGAACCCGTGTCTCCACCTTGAAAGGGTGGTGTCCTGGACCTCTAGACGATGGGGACGTCGGGGAGGCAGATAGCCGATGGCCCTCGGCAAATCAAGCCCGTTGCGGCGATTCTTCGCCTAGCGGCCGCCCAGCGGCGCCGGCCTTTCGGCCTGGACCAGCCGTTCCTCCAGGGCCGGGTCCAGGGCGGCCAACGGGACCCCGGAGATCTCCTGGATCAGCTTGCGCAGGATCGCCTCCTGGAAGTCCTGGAAGTCCTCGGCGGTGACCAGGAAGGCCCCGGTTCCGCCGATCACGTTGTAGAGGTAGTAGCGGTCGACCAGAAAGTCCTCGTTGAGGATGGCGAGGCCGTTGATCGTGAAGCCCGCCGCCACCGCCTTGTCCCGCTCGTCCTCAGGCTGGTTGCCCTGGTTGGCCCGACCGTCGCCGGAGATGTCCACGACCCTGCGCCGGCCGGCATAGTCGTTGCGGTCGATCAGTCGGGTCGCGAACGACATGGCGCCGCCGATCGCGGTGCCGCCGCCGATCACGAAGCGCGGCGTCGCGTCGATCTCCTCGGCGAAGGCCTCGGCGCTTTCCGCGTCCGTCAAGTGCATCCAGTCGATGGCCAGGAACTGGCGCCGGTTGTCGGACCACTGGACCAGCGAGACCGCGATCCCAAGATCGCCGGCCGCCTCGATCGCGGCGACCACCGCCGAGTGCCGGAAGGCGTTGGCGATGCCCTGCATCTGCAGATCGAACTCTTCCGCGGTCACGCTGGAGGAGGAATCGACGGCGAGAACCAACTCAAGATCGACCGATGTGCCCTGCCCGCGCGCCGGAACCGAAAGGACCAGAACCAGAGAGAAAACCAGGAGACAAAGCTTGCGCAAAGCTTGGCTGGGCTCTCGGATCATTGGCCAAGTCTAGCCGGAAGCCTCTGCCGCGTCCTCAACAATCAACTGCACGGCGTCGTTGCCGCGCCAGCGGTCGCGGCGCAGCTTGCCGGCAACGTGCAGCGGCATGCCGCGGGCGTTGAGCAGCGCGACGCCGAGGGGACGATCGAGCGCGCGGAAGGCGATGGCCTTGAGCCGCCCGCCCTCCGCCGCCGACAGCTCGAAGCGGACGTGGTCCTCGCCGACCACGCGGGCATGATGGACCCGGGCATCGGCCAGGGCGAAGCGCGGCTCCTCGTTGCCGGGGCCGAAGGGCGCCACCTGCTCGAGCTGCCCGAGCAGCGCCGTGGTCGCCGCTGCCGGCCGCAGGCTGCCATCGATGCCCAGGCTGGGCCGATAGCCGATCGCCTGAAGGCGCGTCCGGACGCGGGCCTCCAGGAAGCCGCGCAGCGCCTCCAGCTCGCCCTCGGCGACCGTCAGCCCGGCCGCCTGGGGATGGCCGCCGCCGTCGATCAGGTGGCCGGCCTGCCGCGCCGCCAGCACCATGGCGCCGAGGTCGAGGCCGGGCACCGAGCGGCCCGAGCCCTTGCCCCGCCCCGCCTCTAGGGCGACGACCACGGACGGCAGATTGTAGCGCTCGCGCAGGCGGCTGGCGACGATGCCGATCACCCCGGGATGCCAGCCCTCGGCGGCGACGAAGACCAGGGCGTCGGGCGCCGGGGTCTGGGCTTCGACCTGGGCGATGGCCTGCTCCAGGATGGCCTGCTCGATCTCCCGCCGCTCGCTGTTGTAGCCGTCGAGCTCCCGCGCCAGGGTCAGGGCCTCCTCCCGGTCGCGGCACGCCATGAGCCGGGCGCCCAGCCCGGCCCGGCCGACCCGGCCGCCGGCGTTGATCCGCGGCCCTAGCAGGAAGCCGGCGTGGTAGACGCCCGGCGCCTCGTCGACCCCGGCGACATCGCAGAGCGCGGTCAGGCCCGGGTTGCCGCGGCGGCCAAGCACCTTCAGGCCCTGGGCCACCAGGGCCCGGTTCAGCCCGGCCAGGGGCATGACGTCGCAGACCGTGCCCAGGGCGACTAGGTCGAGCCAGTCCATCAGGTTGGGCGCGGTCAGGCCCTGGCGGGCGTACCAGCCGCCGTCGCGCAGGGCTCGGTTGAGCCCGACCAGAAGCAGGAAGGTCACCCCGACCGCGGCCAGCGGGCCGCAGTCCGTGGTCTGGTCCAGGCGCTGCGGATTGACCACCGCGACTGCCGGCGGCAGGCGCGCCTCGGCGGCGTGATGGTCGACGACGATCACCTCCAGGCCCTCCGCGGCCGCCGCCTCGAGGGCCGCGTAGGCCGTGGTGCCGCAGTCCAGGGTCAGGACCAGGGAGGCGCCCTGCGCCTTCAGCCGGCGCAGCGCCGGGGCATTGGGGCCGTAGCCCTCGGCGAGGCGGTCGGGCACGTAGACTTGCAGTTCGCGGCCGATGGCCCGGAAGAAGAGCTGCAGCAGGGCGGCCGCACTGCCGCCGTCGACGTCGTAGTCGGCAAAGGCGGCGACGGTCTCGCCCGCTTCGAGCGCCGCGACCAGGCGGGCCACTGCCCGGTCCAGGTCCAGGAAGCTGGAGGGGTCCGGCAGGTGGTCGCGCAGCCGCGGCTCCAGGAAGCGTCCGGCCTCCTCTGGCCCGACGCCGCGGGCGGCCAGGATGCGGCCGACGATCTCCGGCAGGCCCAGGCGCTGGGACAGGGTCAGGGCGCGGCGGTCGTCGTCGAGCCGGGCCCGCCAGCGCTTGCCGCAGACCGAGTCCTCGACGCCGAGGAAGGCGCGCGGCGGCGGGTCTTCGCGCTTGGGCTCGGCCACCGGAGTCAGACTCCCAGGGAGTCGTACCAGGTCTTGCGCTCGAAGTTGTGCACCGCCTCGACGGTCCGCACGGTGCCCGACTTGGAGCGCATGACGATGGAATGGGTCGAGGCACCGCCGTGGAAGCGCCGGACGCCCTTCAGCATGGTGCCGTCGGTCACCCCGGTCGCGGCGAACATGACGTTGCCGCTCGCCAGCTCGAGCAGGCCGTACTTGCGCTCGTAGTCGGTGATGCCCCAGCGCTGCGCCCGGCCGCGCTCGTCCTCGTTGCGGAACACCAGGCGGCCTTGCATCTGCCCGCCGATGCAGCGCAGCGCCGCGGCCGCCAGCACACCTTCCGGCGCGCCGCCGACGCCCAGGTACATGTCGACGCCGCTGTCCCGGACGCTGGTCGCAATCACGCCCGAGACGTCGCCGTCGGAGATCAGCATGATCCGGGCCCCGGCCTCGCGGATCCTGGCGATGGCCTCGTTGTGGCGCGGCCGGTCGAGGACGCAGACCACCAGGTCCGAGAGGTCGACCCGCTTCGCCTTGGCGAGCTCGGCCAGGTTCCTGCCGGGATCCTCGTCGAGGTCGACCACGTCGTCCGGCAGGCCGCCGCCGACGGCGATCTTGCTCATGTAGACGTCGGGGGCGTTGAGGAAGCCGCCGGCCTCGGCCATGGCGATCACCGCCAGGGCGTTCTGGCCGCCCTTTGCGGTTATGGTGGTGCCCTCGAGCGGATCCAGCGCGATGTCGATCGGCGGGCCGCCGGCGCCGACCTTCTCGCCGATGTAGAGCATCGGTGCCTCGTCGCGCTCGCCCTCGCCGATCACCACCGTGCCGTCGATCTGCATGGTGCTGAGGGCCTGGCGCATGGCATTGACCGCGGCCTGGTCGGCCGCCTTCTCGTCGCCCCGCCCCATCAGGCGCGAGGCGGCCAGGGCCGCGGCCTCGGTGACCCGAACCACCTCCAGCGCCAGATTGCGTTCCATGATCGCGTCGTCGGGGACTGCTTCTTCTGGCATCCTCGGCTCTCCCTTGCGCGCCCTTCGCTGCGGCGCTTGCCTCCGTGACTCCTGCCGGATTCCCCCTCCGCTCACAAGCCTCGATCAGGGGACTCCGGTCACAAGGCCTCGATCCGGATCAGGCGCGGCGCCTCGACCACCGTCTCGAGCTGGCCGATGCGGGCCAGGGCGCGGCGCAGGCCCGCCTCCTGGGTCTCGTGCGTGGTCAGGACCACCGGCACCGCCTCGTGCGGGTCCCGGCCCCGCTGCACCAGGGATTCGACGGAGATCGCCTCGTCGCGCAGGGCCGCCGAGACGTCGGCGATGACTCCGGGCCGGTCGACGCACATCAGGCGGATGTAGTAGCAACCGACGTGCTGCACCATCGGCTGGGCCGGCAGGGCGGCGAGCCGGTCCGCCGGGATCCCGAAGGCCGGCAAACGCAGGCCGCGGGCCAGGTCGGCCAGGTCCCCGACCACCGCCGAGGCGGTCGGCCCGGCGCCGGCGCCGCGACCCTCGGCGACGATGCTGTCGACGAAGTCGCCCTCGGCGACGACGGCGTTGAAGACGCCCTCGACGCTGGCGATCGGCGTCTCCTTGGCGACCATGCAGGGGTGGACCCGCTGCTCGACCTTGCCGTCGATGCAGCGCGCCAGGCCGAGCAGCTTGATCCGGTAGCCGAGCTGCTCTGCGAAGTCGATGTCGGTGCTGGTGACGTTGCGGATGCCCTCGACGTAGACGCCGTTCAGATCGACCTCGCAGCCGTAGGCCAAGGCAGTCAGGATCGCCAGCTTGTGCGCGGCGTCGACGCCGTCGATGTCGAAGCCGGGGTCCGCTTCGGCGTAGCCGAGCTCCTGCGCCTCCTTGAGCACGCCGTCGAAGTCGCGGCCGGTCTCGCGCATGGTGGTCAGGATGTAGTTGCAGGTCCCGTTCAGGATGCCGTAGATGCGATCGATCCGATTGGCCGCCAGGCCTTCGCGCAGGGTCTTGATGATAGGTATGCCGCCGGCGACCGCCGCCTCGTAGGCCAGCCCGGCCGAAGCGGCCTCGGCCCTGGCGGCCAGCGCGCTGCCGTGATGCGCCAGCAGGGCTTTGTTGGCGGTCACGACGTCGCGGCCCCGGTCAAGCGCCGCCTCGACCACCGCCTTGGCCGAGCCGTCGGCGCCGCCGATCAGCTCGACGACCACGTCGACCTCCGGGGCCGCCGCCATGGCGACCGGATCGTCGAACCAGGTGATCTCTGAGATGTCGACGCCACGGTCCTTGCCCCGGTCCCGCGCCGAGACCGCGACGACCTCGAGGGCGCGGCCGCAGCGCGCGGCGATCGGCTCGGCGTTGGCCTTCAGCAAGGACAGGACGCCGGCACCGACGGTCCCGAGACCGGCGACCGCGATTCTGAGCGGCTCGCTCACGAGGCCAGCTTCCGGGGGTCTCCCGCTTCGGAAGCCGACCCGGCCGCCTTCAGGAAGGCCTTGATGTTGCGCAGCGCCTGCCGGGTGCGCTGCTCGTTCTCGACCAGCGCCAGGCGGACGTAGCCCTCGCCGTGCTCGCCGAAGCCGACGCCGGGCGAGACTGCGACCTTTGCCTCCTTGAGAAGGAGCTTGGAAAAGACCAGCGAACCGGCCTCCTCAAAGGCCGCGGGCAGGGGCGCCCAGGCAAACATGGTCGCCGGCGGGCAGGGCACCTGCCAGCCGGCAGCGGCCAGCCCGGCGATCAAGACGTCGCGCCGCGACTTGTAGCGCCGGCGCATCTCCTCGACGCAGTCCTGCGGCCCGTTGAGCGCGGCCGTCGCCGCCACCTGGACCGGGGTGAAGGCACCGTAGTCGACATAGGACTTCACCCGCGCCAGGGCGGCGATCAGCTTGGAGTTGCCGCTGCAGAAGCCGACCCGCCAGCCGGGCATGGAATAGGTCTTGCTGAGCGAGGTGAACTCGACCGCGATTTCGCGCGCGCCGGGCACCTGCAGGATCGAAGGCGGCGGCGTCCCGTCGAAGTAGACCTCGGCATAGGCCAGGTCCGAGATGATGTAGATGCCGTGATGGCGGCAGAAGTCGACGACCGCCTCATAGAAGTCGAGCCCGACCACCTCGGCGGTGGGATTGGCCGGGTAGTTGAGGACCACGGCCAGCGGCTTGGGGATCGAGTGCCGGACCGCCCGCTCCAGTTGCGCCATCACGTCGAAGTCCGGGCCGACCGGCAGATGGCGGATCGCGCCGCCGGCGATGATGAAGCCGAAGGCATGGATCGGATAGCTAGGATTGGGCACCAGGACGATGTCGCCCGGGCTGGTGATCGCCTGCGCCAGGTTGGCCAGGCCCTCCTTGGAGCCGAGGGTGACGATGGTCTCGCGCTCGGGATCCAGCTCGACTCCGAAGCGGCGGCCGTAGTAGGCGGCCACCGCCTTGCGCAGGCCCGGGATGCCGCGCGAGGTGGAATAGCGGTGCGCCCGCGGGTCGTTGATGGTCTCGACCAGCTTGGCGATCACGTGGGGCGGCGGCGGCTGGTCCGGGTTGCCCATGCCGAAGTCGATGATGTCCTCGCCCCGCGCCCGGGCCTCGGCCTTGAGGGCGTTGACCTCGGCGAAGACGTAGGGCGGCAGGCGCTTGATCCGGTGAAATTCCTGTTCCATCTCGGACGAGGTCTGTTTCCTGCGGCGCGGGCCGCCGGCGGCGGCGCGGTGATACTAGGGCATTATCCGCTCAGATGGAATCGCTTCGCGATCCATCTGGCCGGATGAAATGCCCTATCTTCAGAGTGATAGCGCAGGTCCCGATCAGACGCCTTCGCGTCTGGCCGGGAAGTGCGCCAGCACCGCCGAAGCCGGGATGCAGCAGCCGACTTGCGCCCCGAGCACGGCCCTCTCTCAAGACGACAAATCAAAGGCTTATCATCGCCGCTTCACCGCCTGCCGGAAGCCCGGCAAGGCCCGGCGGTCTCAGCTCCAGCCGACGCAGTACGGCTCGGGACGCAGGTCGTCGCCGCTATCCTCCGCACCGGGCGCCGGGAAACGCTGCTTGAAGGTGAAGGCCTCGGGCGTCGGCCCCTGTGCGCGCAGACGCTCCAGCCGCTCCAGCGCCGCCTCGACGGTCGGGATCTCGCCCGCCGGCAGCCACCACAGCACCTGGTAGGCCTCGGCCGGCCGCGCAAACCACTGGCGCCGCTGCGCCATGATCCCCGTGTGCGCGGAGCGGTAGACGAAGTCGAACAGGGCCTCCGGGCTTTCCCAGACCGACAGGTTGACGATAAAGCGCGGATCCTCGGTGGCCTGGATTCCGGTCGCGTCGCCGGCCTCGTCCTTGAGCCGCCAGAGGAAGCCGGGGCTGGCCTCGGCCAGTGCGTTGATGCGCTCGAGGTTGTCGACGAAACCCTTCATTCGGGGATCCTCGAGATCATGGAGGATGGTTCCGACGTTCAGCTGGGCAAGATGGTGGCTCATCGCGTCTCCTCTTTCGCGGGCTTGGACAGGCGTCTAGCCGCCGTTGTTGTTGCCGAGTTCCTGGAAGATCTCGACCCGCCGGTTCCCGGCCGCGCCTTCGGGCGTGCTCTGACCGTAGACCGGATCCCGGTCGGTGAGCGCTTCGACAAGCAGGCGATCCGCCGCGACGCCGAGACGCTCCAGCGCCTCGGCGACCCCGCGGGCGCGTTCCAGGGAAATCTGGAAGTTCGTCAGGCGCCGCTCCAGGTCCGGGACGCCGGCCACCTCCTCGCTGGAGTGCCCGACGACGTGCAGCCGCCCGCCGCGGGTTCGGAACAACTCGGCCACCGCGCGCAGTACCTCCTGGTCCTGGGTGTCGAGGAGGGCCGAGGCTTGGGCGAAGTAGATGTCGGCGATATGCTCTCGCGCCGCGCCTCCTGGCGCGCCCGCGGAGCGGGGCCCGGCGGAGCGACCTGCAGCGCTGCGATCGGCCTCGAGAGCGGCCATGGCCGCCGATCTCTCCGCGCGCGAGGTGACCGGCGGCGGCGCGTTGGGGACCGTGGCAAGGTTCGGGAACGCCGCCTCGCCGAGCTCGGCCCGGGCGTCGGTGACCTTCTGCGGCCTGGGGATCGTGCCGCTCAAGCGGTCCGAGGCGCTGACCCCCTCGCTCGCCTCGCAGGCGGCGAGCGCCACCCCGAGGCCGCTCACCAGGAGAAGCCCTAACCATCGCCCTGCCGTCAGACCCGCCGGCGTCGCCCGCAGCTTGTTCTGCCGCATCCTGCGTATGTCTCCTCTTTACCTGCGCGCTCGGTTACAATAGGCAACGGGTTGGACGGCGCTGGCCGCTCCATTTATGTTGCAGTGCAACATGGACAAGGCTATACAGCGCGAGGCAGAATCGCGGTCGGCCAAACGAAAAACGCACAACGGCGACTGGCAAAACCATAAGGAAAGCGACATGGGCGAGCAACGGGGTCCGGAGTTCAACATGCCCGATCCGGTCGAACTCTCCAAGGCCTTGGGGAGCATCGCGGATCGGAGCCAGAAGATCGTCACAGAGTTCCTGGAGCGGCAGGGAACCAACGGCGCGATCGGGCCGATGGATCCGCTCAACATCGGCAACGCCTTCCTCGAGATGACGGCGAAGATGATGACCGATCCGGCCAAGCTGGTGCAGGCGCAGATGAACCTTTGGCAGGACTACCTGCGGCTCTGGCAGACCACGACCCAGCGCATCATGGGCGCCGCCGCCGAGCCCATCGCCGAGCCCGAGCACGCCGACCGGCGCTTCAAGGACCCGGCCTGGGAGGACAACCAGCTCTTCGACTTCATTAAGCAGTCCTACCTGCTGAGCGCGCGCTGGATGCAGTCGACCGTGCGCGACGTCGACGGCCTCGACGAGAAGACCGCGCAGAAGGTCGACTTCTACACCCGGCAGTTCGTCGACGCCATGGCGCCCTCGAACTTCATCATGACCAACCCGGAGGTCCTGCGCGAGACCCTGGAGTCCGGCGGCGAGAACCTGGTCAAGGGCCTGGAGAACCTGCTCGAGGACCTGGAGCGCGGCAAGGGCCGGCTGCACATCAAGATGACCGACTACGACGCCTTCAAGATGGGCGAGAACATCGCCATCACGCCGGGCAAGGTGGTCTACCAGAACGACCTGATGCAGCTGATCCAGTACACGCCGACCACCGAGACGGTGCACAAGCGGCCGTTGCTGATCATCCCGCCCTGGATCAACAAGTTCTACATCCTGGATCTGCGCGAAAAGAACTCCTTCGTGAAGTGGGCGGTCGACCAGGGCCTGACGGTCTTCGTGATCTCCTGGGTCAACCCGGACGAGGAACTGGCCGCGAAGACCTTCGAGGACTACATGCACGAGGGCCCGCTGGCGGCGCTCGACGCGGTTGCGCAGGCGACCGGGGAGAAGGACGCCAACGTCATCGGCTATTGCCTGGGCGGCACCCTGCTGGCCGCGACCCTGGCCTACATGGCGGTCAAGGCCGACAAGCGGGTCAAGAGCGCGACCTTCTTCACCACCATGACCGACTTCACCGAGGCGGGCGAGCTAGGGGTCTTCATCGACGAAGAGCAGCTCGCCTCGCTCGAGGAGCGGATGAGCGAGCGCGGCTACCTGGAAGGCGCCGAGATGGCGACGACCTTCAACATGCTGCGCGCCAACGACCTGATCTGGTCCTTCGTGGTCAACAACTACCTGCTGGGCAAGGACCCCTTCCCCTTCGATCTGCTCTACTGGAACTCCGATTCGACGCGCATGCCCGCGGCCATGCACAGCTTCTACCTGCGCAAGATGTACCAGGAGAACCTGCTGGTCGAGCCGGGCGGCATCGAGCTGGACGGTGTGCCGATCGACTTGCGCAAGGTCGCGACGCCGGCCTTCATGCTCTCGACCAAGGAGGACCACATCGCGCCCTGGACCTCGACCTACGCCGCGACCCAGCTGTTCTCCGGCCCGGTGCGCTTCGTGCTCGCCGCCTCGGGGCACATCGCCGGGGTGGTCAACCCGCCGGCCTCCGAGAAGTACTCGCATTGGACCAAGGCTCAGAACCCCAAGGACCCGATGAAGTGGCTGGCCGGGGCCAAGGAGCATCCGGGCTCCTGGTGGCCCGAATGGTACAAGTGGCTGCAGAAGTACGCGGACAAGCAGGTCCCGGCCCGCACGCCCGGCGACGGCAAGCTGAAGGTCCTCGAGGACGCCCCCGGCTCCTTCGTCGCGGTCAAGGCCCAGGACTGAGCGGCCGGCCGCCCTGCGGCAAGGGGGGAAGAGCGCGGATTCCGCCTTCGCGGCGGTAGGCGATCATCTCTTCGTGAAACGTCACTAAATGCAGGTGGAAATCTCCTCTGATTCGGGCTTTATCCATTGAGGAAGCATCTGTCGGGGGGCGCCGGGCCTAGCCTGCCCTCCCAACCGCGCGCAGCAGGTACGGCATGTTCGGCGAAGGCCCTTTCTTCATCGGGAACGCCCTGATCGATCCCGCGACCCGGCGGGTCAGCAGAGGAGACCGTAGGCATCGGCTGTCGCCGAAGGCCATGCAAGTGCTGCTGGCCTTGGCTGCGGTGCCGGGCCGGGTGCTGAGCCGGGCGGAGCTGCTCGACGCGGCCTGGCCTGGGGTCACCGTCGGCGAAGAGGTTCTGACCCACGCGATCGCGGAGATCCGCAAGCACCTCGGCGACGACTCCCGCGCGCCCCGGTATGTCGAGACCGTCCACAAATCCGGCTACCGGCTCATGTCGCCTCCGCGCGGCGCCGATCGGCTGCGCGCGGCCATGGAGGACGTCTCCGCCCGGGCCGGGACGGAGGGTTGGCTGCCGCCCGGCAGTGGCCAAACGGGGCCTGCCGTCTGGGATGACGGGGACGTCGATCTGGAGGGCTATGCGCTCTACCTGACGGCCAGCAGTCGCCTCGACCGGGGCGGCAAGGCGAACCTCCAGGCCGCCGCGGCGCTGTTTTCCGACCTCGTCGAGACCCGGCCGAACTACGCGCCTGGGCACGCCGGTCTGGCCCGCAGCCTGACCTTCATCGACCTCTACTTCGAGCCGGCCGGCGACGGCCTGGGCAAGGCTCTGAAGCACGGAGAGACGGCGCTGCGGATCGATCCCGGCTCGGCGGAGGCCCACGCCGCCCAGGGCCTGGCGCTCGCCAGGTTCGGCGACCTGCGGCGTGCGCGCCGGCACTTCGGCACGGCGATCCGGCTCCGCCCCCACGCGGCCGATACCCACCTCCTCCTCGGGCACGCCGGCTTCGCCTGGGGCGACCACGCGCTCTCCGCGGCGATGCTGGAGCAGGCCGCCCGCCTCCAACCCGACGATTTCCACTCCCTGGCCCTGGCCGCAAAGGCCAGATACGGCCTGGGCGACCGGGCCGGCGCGCGGGCCAACGCGGCCCGGGCCAAGGCCCGCATCGACGCCCACCTCCTCGCCGATCCAGACGACTTCCGGGCGCTGTGCGGGCGGGCGCGGGTGTCCCTCGAGCTGGGCGCGCAGCGCGAGGCCCTGAGCCTGGTCGAGCCGCTGCTCAGGCACGAAGACCCGATGCACTACTACCTGGCGTCCTTCCTGGCCCGGGTGGACGAAGTGCCTGCGGCCCTGGAGCGGCTGGAAATGATCGCCGAGGCCGGCTGGCGCAACGCCACGCTCCTGCGAAGCGATCCCGAGCTCGCGGCGCTGCGGCGCGAGCCGCGCTACCGCCGTCTCGAGCGGGCTCTGGGCGCCGATTAGAGCAGGGTTCGTGGGGAGCCGGCGCGCCGTCAGACCCGGCGCTCGTCGAGGTAGCCGAGGGTCAGCTCGGCGTAGTGCTCGGCGATGTAGGGCAGGTTGGCCTGCTCCTCCGACGAGAGGTCGCGCAGGTGCTTGGCCGGGCTGCCGGCCCAGAGCTGGCCCTTGCCGACCCGCTTGTCCGGGGTCACCAGGGCGCCGGCCGCGACCATGGCGCCGCTCTCGACCACGGCCCGGTCCATGACCACCGAGCGCATCCCGATGAAGGCGTGGCTCTCGATGGTGCAGGCGTGGATCAGCGCCATGTGGCCAGCGGTGACGCCGTCGCCGATGTGGGTCGGCTCGCCACCGCCGGTCTCGCGGTAGTCGCCGCTGGGATCGTGGTTGCAGTGGACGATGGTGCCGTCCTGCAGGTTGGTGCCGCGTCCGACCCGGATCCTGTTGACGTCGCCGCGCAGCACGCAGCCGTACCAGATCGAGCTGCCCGAGCCGATCTCGACGTCGCCGATGATGACCGCGGTCTCGGCGACGAAGGCGTCGGAGGCGATCTTGGGTCTGATGCCCCGATAGGGCAGGATCACGCCAGGCATGGTCGCACTCGCTTCACGTTGACGGGGAGATCACCGGACGGCGCAGAACGACGGCCCGGCGTTGAGACCCTCAATTGCCATATTTGGTGGCAGAGCCCGCCAAGGCAAGCTGGCAACCACGGACAGCGGGACTACAACTCGACATCGCGCTCCAGTGAGTCGTCCGAGAGCGCGTGATTTCCTCGCCGTCGATCCTAAGGAAACAGCGCGAGCTGGTCGAGGCCGGCGGTCTCGGGTTGGCCGGTCATGAGGTTCATGTTCTGAACCGCCTGGCCCGAGGCGCCCTTGACCAGGTTGTCCTCGACCGCGACCAGGACCGCGTGGCCGGGCCGGCGGTCAGGGAAGACGCCGAGCTGGCAGAGATTGGTGCCGCGCACGTGGCGGGTCGCCGGGGCGACGCCCTCGGGCAGGACGGTGACGAAGGGCTCCTCGGCGTAGCGCTCGGAGAGGATCTTACGCAGGCCGTCGGCGTCGCCGCTGTTCGCTAGCCTGACGTAGATGGTCTCCAGGATGCCCCGGTTCATGGGCATGAGGTGTGGGGTGAAGTTGACCGTCACAGGCCGGCCGGCGGCGGCGGTCAGGCCCTGCTCGATCTCCGGCGCGTGGCGGTGGCCGGCCAGGGCGTAGGCATGGATGCCCTCGCCGACCTCGGCGTAGAGGCTGGCTTCCTTGGGGGCCCGGCCGGCGCCGGTGACACCGGACTTGGCGTCGATGATGATCTGGCCGGTCTCGATGGCGCCGGCCTCGATCAGCGGCACTAGGGCGAGCTGGCAGGGCGTCGGGTAGCAGCCCGGGTTGGCGACCAGCCGGGCCTTCGCCACCGCCTCACGGGCCAGCTCGGTCAGGCCGTAGACCGCCTCCAGCTGCAGCTCCGGCGCCTGGTGCGCGCGGCCGTACCACTGGGCGTAGGTCGCGGGGTCGGCGAGGCGGAAGTCGGCCGAGAGGTCGACCACCTTGAGGTCGGACGGCAGGGCGGCGATGACCTCCTGAGTGGTGCCGTGCGGCAGGGCGCAGAAAACCATGTCGAGGGCCGAGAAGTCGGCCGCCTCGATCTTGACCAGGCGCGGCAGGCCCTGCCCGGCGAGCTGCGGGAAGACTTCGGCGATGTCCTTGCCGGCCTGGCGCTCGGCGGTCAGCAGGCGGATTTCCGCCGCCGGGTGGCGCAGCAGCAGGCGCAGCAGCTCCGCCCCCGTGTAGCCCGACGCCCCGAGAATGCCGATCCGTATCGCGTTGCCTGTCATCTTGGTCTGCCTTTCAGCGGCCGTGACCTGGGTCTTCCGCCCCCGCCCGGCCATTTTGATCCTGGGATCCGAAAACACCAAGGGCGCCGCAAAGGGCGCCCGGTCGTCCGTCGATCCGTCCTCCCCTCTTGGCCCCGGCGCTCTGCCGGCCCGAGGGAAAACGACGGCATGGAGTGTCGTCTACCGCCTCAGGCTGAGCGCTCCTGTATGGGTCTCTCTCGTCGTCGCATGGCCGGCGGCCTCCAATCTGTATCCGGCCTAGGAATAGCGGCTTCCCGATTGCGGGGCAACCGTCCCCGCCGCCCCGGGACGTCCCTCGGCCTACAAACCGCCACGATCCTCTGCGACGAAAATGCCCTGGCGGCACAAGGGGGCAGCATGCGGCGGATCCTGACAGTTTCGATCCTGATCCTGGCGGCCTCTTGGCTTGCGGGTGCGGCAGGCTGGGCTGCGCCGCCGGACTCCGCCTATGGCTGGCTCGAGCAGGTGCCGGCGCGGCGCATCGCGGATGCCTTTGCGCCGCCGGCAGGCTTCGACCGCAGCGCCGCGCCAGCCGGCAGCTACGGCGACTGGCTGCGCCACCTTCCGCTGGCGCCGCCGGGCACGCCGGTGCGCAACCACGACGGCCGCGAGAAGGGCAACCAAGCCTCGGCCGCTGCGGTGATCGAGATCGACGTCGGCCGGCGGGATCTGCAGCAATGCGCCGACGCCGTCATGCGGTTGCGCGCCGAATACCTGCGTGCGGCCGGACGGGCGGCGGACCTGAGCTTCAAGTTCACCAGCGGTCATGCTTTCCCCTATAGCCGCTGGCTCGCCGGCAAGCGGCCGCGGGTCCGGGGCAACGATGTCGGCTGGACCCAGGGCGCCGCCCGCGCCGACGGCCGAGGTCAGTTCCGCGCCTGGCTCGACGTGATCTTCACCTACGCCGGCACCTGGTCGATGGTCCGGGACTCCGCGCCCGTCGCCTCGGTATCGGGGCTGCGGATCGGTGACGTGTTGATCCAGGGCGCCTTTCCAGGCCACGCGCTCTTGGTCGTCGACCTGGCCCGCAACCCGGCGGGCGAGACCGCAGTCCTGCTGGCCCAGAGCTACATGCCGGCCCAGAGTATCCACGTCGTGGTCAATCCGGCAGACCCGACCGGCGGCGCCTGGTACCGCCTCGACGACCGCCGCCCGATTCCCACCCCGGACTGGCCCCGCCCCTTCTCGCCCAAGGACTTCCGGCGCCTGCCCGACACGGCTCCGGCCAGCTGACCCGCAAGGCAAAAGGGCCCGCCGCTCGGCGGGCCCTGGCGGATAACCCGTTTGCCTGCTGCGCCTAGCGCTTGGAGAACTGGAAGCTGCGGCGGGCCTTGGCCTTGCCGTACTTCTTGCGCTCCACCACGCGGGAGTCGCGGGTCAGGAAGCCGCCCTTCTTGAGCAGGGGCCGCAGGGCCGGCTCGAAATTGACCAGGGCGCGCGAGATGCCGTGGCGCACCGCGCCGGCCTGGCCCGAGAGCCCACCACCGGAGACCGTGCACAGGACGTCGTACTGGCCGGTCCGTTCGGCGACCAGGAAGGGCTGGTTGAGGATCATGCGCAGCACCGGGCGGGCGAAGTAGGTCTCGACGTCGCGGCCGTTGACCGTGACCTTGCCGGCGCCGGGCTTGATCCAGACCCGAGCGACCGCGTCCTTACGCTTGCCGGTGGCGTAGGCGCGGCCCTGGGCGTCCAGCTTGGGCTCGGCCGTGGCGGCGGCCTCCTCGGGGGTCGGGACCACACCGGTCGCCGCGCCCAGGTCCTTGAGGTCCGTGACCGTCTGGGTTTCTTCGGCCATGGCCTTACGCGCTCCTCTTGTTCTTCGGGTTGCGCGCCGCGAGGTCCAGGGCCTCGGGCTGCTGCGCCTGGTGGGAATGCTCGGGTCCGGCATAGACCTTGAGGTTCTTGAGCTGCCGGCGGCCCAGGGGCCCGCGCGGGATCATGCGCTCGACCGCCTTCTCGATCACCCGCTCGGCGTGGGGGCCGTCCAGGATCTGGCGCATCGAGCGGTGCTTGATGCCGCCGGGATAGCCGGTGTGCCAGTAGAAGAGCTTGTCATCCAGCTTGCGGCCGGTGAGCTTGACCTTCTTGGCGTTGATGACGATCACGTGGTCGCCGCAGTCGACGTGGGGCGTATAGCTCGTCTTGTGCTTGCCGCGCAGGATGTTGGCGACCTGCGTGGCGAGACGGCCGAGCACGACGCCCTCGGCGTCGATCAGGACCCACTTCTTGTCGACCTCGGCCGGCTTGGCTGAATAGGTCTTCATGGAGGTCATCCGCTTGAAATACAATATTATTTTCTGAAAGGCCCGGCCGGCATGGCAGCCGTCATCTGGGCCAAGCCGCGCGTTTTTACGCCGCGGGCACAGTCCCGTCAACCGCCAAAACTCGCCTTTGTCCAAATGCTTGTATTCGCGGTATAATGATACCGTCGCACAAGCGCTCTTCAGGACGCCGAATTCAGCGAAGGGCCGCCGATCGGGCGCTCCGCCGCGCTGCCCGGGTGTTATCGATCGGTTAAGGCTCTGGGGCTATCGCTATCTGAGGAGCAATCCCGGCACGTCTCGATGCCGCGCAGGGAGACTCAAGATGAGACGCCCGACCGCTCTTCGCCGCTGCTGGCCGGCCGCCGTGCTGGCCGGCTGCCTCGCGGCGGGACTCCCGGCCAGGGGCCTGGCCCAGGCTTGTCCCGAGAGACCGCAGCCGCCGGCCAGCCTTGCTGCGCATATGAACATGGCCGAGACCATCGTCCTGGCGCGCACGCTTTCAGCCCAGAGGCTCGCCAGCTACACCGCCGAACGGCTCGACGCCGCCGCCGTGGTCCAGTTCGAGACCCTCGAGGTGCTCTTCGGAACCGCCGAGCCCTATTTCCATCTGCTCACCGCGAGCCCGTCCCTGGTCGACCCGAAGACCGCTCAAGCCGCCTCGCTCGGCGACGGTCCGGGCGGCCTGCCGCCGGACACCGACTTCGACGGCCACCGCGACCCGGCCTTCTGGGACCTCGGCCTGTCTCGGCCCGAGATCAGCGGCAGCGACACCTCGACCCCCTGTAGGCGCAGCAGCACCCCGCGGTACTTCCAGGGACACGCCTATCTCCTGTTCATCACCGAGCGGGGCGAGGTCTCCGAGGTGCTGCGCGACGACCCCTTGTCGGAGAGCATCAACACCGGGATCTACAGCGCCCCGCTCGATACCGCCGCCGGCTACCACCTCTTCGCCGAGCGGGTCGAGGCGCCCGGCGACCTATGGCTGGCCGCCGTGAAGGCGATGCTGTCCAAGGCGCCCGTCTTCACTGCGGCGCGCGACCTCCTGGGCAATCCGCGCTGGCTGAAGAGGCTCGGAGAGTTGAGCGAAACGGACCGTGAGGCGCGGCCCATCGCCCTGGCGCCGATCGACTATCTCAAAGGCATGCGCGCCGTCGCCATCGTCGAGGCCGTGGCCTGCGCCGCGCAGCCCGGCTCGGACCCGGTCTATGCCCGCGGCGGCAGCCGGGTGTGCCTGCGCAAGCTTCGGCAGCTCATGGGCGAGGATCGCGGCCTGCCGGCCAAGCTCGACTGGGCCCGGCAGAGTGACATCTCCCGGAGCGGGATCGACGTCCCGTCTCGGCTGCTGGTCTACGAATACAGCGATCTCGTCGGGCAAAGCCACCGCGCCGAGGCCCTGGCCCAGGCCGGGATCGGCTGGACCCGCCTCGGGCCGGCCGCCGGCGGCCCCAGCCTGGGCCGCATGCTGCCGATCGAGGACGGCGAGCTCGACTTCACGGACCTCCTCTCCCGCCTCGACTTTTCGGCCAACCCCAGGATACGGCTGAGCGACTTGGTCGCCCGCCTGGCCCCCTATACCAAGGGAAGGGAATATTGACCTGTTTCATGGGCCTCATCGAAGGCGGCGCTGTCGTGCCTTCCCTTGGTATTAGCCCTGTGGCGGGATCGAGTAGGTCGCGGTGACGTGGGCCACGGGGCCCTCGCCCGCGTCCGCCTCGCTGAAGATCTCGACGTCACCGTAGGCCAGGCGCTTGCCGAGCTTGAGGATTCGGGCGTAGGCCAGCAGGTCGGCCGGGCCCGGACGGCGCAGGAAGTTGCAGGTCAGGCTGGTGGTGACCGCCATCTCGACCGGGCCGATCAGGCTGAGGACCGCGACGAAGGCGGCGAAGTCGGCCAGGCCCATGGTCGCCGGGCCCGAGATCGTGCCGCCCGGGCGCAGCAGGTCGCTCTTGTAGGGCAGGCGCACGACCGCCGTGCCGCGGCCGATGTCGTCGACCGTGATGCCCAAGGTCTTGGCGAAAGGCAGCTCCCGCTCGCAGAGCGCCTCGATCTCGTCCTTGGTGATCCTGGGCATGC